>JADYZQ010000195.1 GCA_020853015.1 Deltaproteobacteria bacterium | reverse complement strand
GAAGAAAGCGGCGAAGAAGAAACCCGCTAAGAAAAAAGCTGCAACCAAGAAGAAAACGGCTAAGAAGAAAAAGAAATAGTTAGCTCGTTTGGTTGTAACGAGTTTGAAACCCCGTTTCGAGAAATCGGAGCGGGGTTTTTATTTGCGCGTCAACATCCGAGAGAGTCGAAAAAGATTTTTGGAAATGAAAAGGGAAGGGCGAAAGATGCCGCGTCGCGAAGGCCGCGCAGGAAATAGGAGGCGCGAAGCCGAAGGGGAGGTTCAGTGAATGGTGCGTTTGTCCAAGGCCCCTTCGCCGTTCGACTCTTGGGCCTTGGTGAGGATGATGTTGGCCACCTCGAATTCGGAGCCCTCCAAGGGGATGCCGCTCTCGATCCACAGGCGGTTGAAGCGCTCGGTGCCGATGTCTCCCGAGGCAATCTCGACGCAAAGCTCTTTTAGGACCTTGTCCATGAATCTCCCTCCCAGGAAAAACCGATCGGAGACATATAATTTTGCATAATTTGTTGATATTTTATTAAAAGGTCAAGAAATTTCGCTAAATATCTTTAAATTTCATCCGATTTTGCAATTTAAGGGCGATTTGTAGCCCTTGTCCCGGCCCCAAAAGGCTGTTACAGGCTTTTGGGGGCAAAGCGAGCTAGGCGCGAAGACCGATGACAAGGGCCTTTCCTGTACAATTCGGGCGTTATCTGCTGGTCGACAAGATCGCTTCCGGGGGCATGGCCGAGATCTTTCGCGCCAAGTTGGTGGGCGTGGAGGGCTTCGAGAAGAACGTCGTCATCAAGCGCATCCATCCCTTTTGGTCGGAGCGCCGCGACTTCATCACCATGCTGGTCGACGAGGCCAAGCTGCTCGTCCACCTCAACCATCCCAACATCGTCCAGGTCTACGAGCTCGGCCGCGAGGGGGAGACCTATTTCATCGCGATGGAATTCGTCGAGGGCGTCGACTTGCGGCAGCTGCAGAACCGCCTCAAGGCGCTGGGACGCCGCATGCCGCCGGAGATCGCGGCGGCCGTCGTCCTCGAGTCGCTGCAAGGCCTGCACTACGCCCACGAGCGCTCGCTGAAAGAGCGCGGTCGCCTCGGCATCGTCCACCGCGACGTGAGCCCGCAGAACATCCTGCTCAGCTTCGAGGGGGAGGTGAAGGTCACCGACTTCGGTATCGCGAAGGCCATGACCCAAACCCACGAGACCCAGACCGGCGTGCTCAAGGGCAAGTACGCCTACATGTCGCCCGAGCAGGCGGTGGGCGCGCCGCTCGACGCGCGCAGCGACCTCTTCGCCTGCGGCATCGTCCTCTACGAACTGCTCTTCGAGCGCCGCCTCTTCGCGGGCAAGAACGACCTCGAGACCCTCGAGAACGTGCGTCGCGCGCAGGTGCCTTGGCCCGAAGACGACGAAGGAGTCTTTCCCGGCCTGCGCGAGGTCCTGGATAAGGCGCTGCAAGCCCGCCCGCAAGACCGCTTCGCCACCGCCGAGGATTTCGCCGAGGCCTTGGAGGCCTGCCTTCCAAAAGACAAGCGCATCGGCCGTCGGCGTCTTTCCGCCTTCCTCGAGGAGGTCTTCGCGGAGGAGATCCGCGACCGGCGCCGGCAGGGGGAAGAGATCCGGCAAAAGACCGAGAGCTTTTTGCGGCAGACCCAGGCGGGGCCGCCGGCGGAAGAGGAGACGGTTTCGCTGGTGGAGGCGCCGACGGAGCACGAGCCGCGGCCCGCCAGCCCCTCGGCCGCGCCGCAGGCGGCGTCGACTCAGACGCGGCCTCGAATTCTTGGGCGCGTCGTCGCTGTCTTGGCATTCATGACTTTGGCCGGCTTCGCCTATGCCGCTTGGCGCCATTGGCCTCGCGCCGACGGCGAGGGAGCTGTCGTCACCGGAGGCGCCCAAGTCGTCGCGGCGGTTCCCGCGCCGGTTCCGGCCGCGGCCGTCGCCGAATCCCGGCCCAGCCCGCCGGGTCCGCTCTTGTTTAAGGCCACGCCGGCCTCCGCCCAGCTTCGGGCCCAGTATCCCGGCGGCGAACAAAGCGGGGTGGGGACCCTGAGGCTGGAAGGCCTCGCCGCGGGGACTCCTCTCCAAGTCAGCGCCTCCCTGGCGAGCTACGAGCCCCAATCAAAATCCTTAAAGGTCTCCCCAGACCCTTCGCCCCAAGAACACGTATTTAAGTTGGAAAAGAAGGCCCCCGCCTTCGGCGGTCTGCGCGTCAACGCGGTGCCCTGGGGGCGGGTCACCGTGCCCGGCCTGATCGGCGGGGGCGAGACGCCGGTCGTGCGCGGCAAGGTCCCCGAGGGAAAATACGCCGTTTCGGTCCGCAATTCCGCCTTGGGCAAGACCCTCCGCGCGACCGCGGTAGTGCGCGGCGGGAAGACCACCCATTGCCACGCCGATTTCGAGGGGCGCGGGTCCTTGAGCTGCCGTTGAAGGCGCGGCAACATTCTCCTTGGCCCCGGCGCGCAGATCGGACTATCAGTCGGCCTGGCCTGCGCGCTGCGGCCCGCACGCCCAGGCCGGATCCGCCCGAATCTCCGCGTATCTTATGGTTCCCGGATTCGCAGGCCTGGAACGAATTCGGCGATCGACGCCGATGGAATCGAAGGACTATGAAAAAGTTTTTTTTGGCCCTGACCGCCCTCTACTTCGCGCTCCTCGCGCCGCCGCTCGCCGCCAATCCGGACCTCCTCGACCAGGTTCGCGAGCTGACGCTCTCCAACGGGATGAAATTCCTGCTGCTGCGCCGCCCCGGCGCGCCCGTCTTCACCGGCTACATCCAAGTGAAGGTCGGCGGCATCGACGAGGCCGAGGGGCAGACCGGCATCGCCCACCTGCTCGAGCACATGGCCTTCAAGGGCACCTCCGAGATCGGGACCTCCGACTTCGCGGCCGAGCAGCGGCTCCTCGAAGAGCTCGAGACCGTCCATGCCGAGCTGCGGAAGGCCCAGGGCCCGCGGCGCGTCGCCTTGGCCAAGCGCCTGGAGGGCCTCGTTGCCAAGGCGGGGAGTCTGGTCGTGAAGGAAGAGTTCTCCAAGATCTACCTGCGCAACGGCGGCGCCGACCTCAACGCCACCACCAGCCAGGACCTGACCAGCTATTTCGTCCAGCTCCCCAACACCAAGCTGCGCCTCTGGGCCTACCTCGAGTCCAGCCGGCTGCGCGACCCGGTCTTCCGCGAGTTCTACACCGAGCGCGACGTCGTCCAAGAAGAGCGCCGCACCCGCATCGACGACTCGCCCTTCGGCAAGCTCTACGAGTCGCTGATGGCCCTGGCCTTCGACAAAAGCCCCTACCGGCGCCCCACCATCGGCTATCCCGCCGACCTGCAGAGGCTGAGCGCCGACGACTTGAAGGTCTTTTATAAGAAGTATTACGTCCCCGGAAACATGGTGGGAACCTTGGTCGGCGACATCGACCCCGGCGAGGCGACCAAGGTCCTCGAGGAGTATTTCGGCAAGATCCCGGCGGGACCCGCGCCGCCCAAGGTCGAGGCCCGCGAGCCGGAGCCGCAACAAGAGAAGCGCGTCGAAGTCCCTTTCGACGCCTCGCCGGCCCTGATGGCGGGCTACCTCAAACCGACCATGCCGCACCCCGACGACTACGTCTTCGATATCCTCGACCAAGTGCTTTGCGAGGGGCGCACCAGCCGCCTCTACAAGCGCCTCGTCGTCCAGGACCGGCTGGTCCAAAACGTCGCCTGCAGCGCCTCCTCGCCGGGCAGCCGCTTGGACAACCTCTTCTTTATCTACGCCTCCATCCTACCCGAGCACGATGCCGACGAGGTCTTGAAGGCCGTGGACGACGAGCTAGGCAAGGTCCTCCGGGAGGGCGTCGGCTCGGAAGAATTGAAAAAGGCTAAAAAGAACCTGCTCGCGGCCTGGAACTACGAATTGCAGAGCAACGACGAGGCGGCCCAGCTGCTCAGCTACTTCGAGGCCCTGGCCGGCGGCTGGCGCTACGTCTTGGAGCACCCGAAACGGATTCAGGCGGTGAGCTCCCAAGACCTGCAGCGCGTGACCCGGCAATACCTCAAGCCCGAACGGCGCCGTACCGCGATCCTGAAACCGACTAAGAAATCATGAAACCTAATTATCGCTATTTTGTTTTCTCCATCCTTTTTTTAACGGCTTTTTCGGGGGCGCTACGGGCGGCGGAGTCCGGCTGGACAACCCTCGAGAAGACCCCTCTGCCCGAGATCCACGTCCCGAAGATCGATCGGCTCACCCTGGGCAACGGCCTCCAGCTCTTGATGCTGCAGGACCACGAGCTGCCGGTGGTGCGGGGCTTCCTCTACGTCCGCACCGGGGCCCTCTATGACCCGCCCGGGAAGCTGGGCCTGGCCGCGATGACCGGCAAGCTGCTCCGCGAGGGTGGCACCCTCAAGCGACCGCCCGAGCGCTTCGAGGCCGAGCTGGCCGCGGTCGGCGCCGACATCGAATCGGACATCTCGCGGGAATTCGGCGCGATCGGTTTCAAGTGCCTGAAGGAGGACCTGCCGAAGGTCCTGGAGCTACTCTTCGAGATGCTCCGCGAGCCGGCCTTCGACGCCAAGAAGCTCGAGCTGGTGCGCCTGCAGATGCTCGAGCAGCTGCGCCGGCAGAACGACGACCCCGGGAAGATCGCCGTGCGCGAGTTTCCCAAGCTGCTTTATGGCAAGGACAGCGTCTGGGCGCGGACCACGACGCCGGAGATGCTGAAGTCCCTCACCCGGGACGACGTGCTCGACTTTTACAAAAAATATTTCTTTCCCGACCGCATCATCCTCGCCGTCTCGGGGGATTTTTCGAAACAGGCCTTGGTGAAGCGGGTCGAGACCCTGACGAAGGATTGGCCCAGGGCGGCCGAGCCCCTGCCGGTTCCCGCCCCCGTCGAGAAGCGCTGGACTGCGGGGCAGACCCTGATCCCCAAGAGCGCCGATCAGGCCACGCTGCTCCTTGGGCACTTCGGGGACAAGCGCTTCAACCCCGATAAATTCGCCCTGATGCTGCTCAACGATATCTTGGGCGGCGAGGCCCTGGTCAGCCGGCTGGGCAAGCGGGTGCGTTCGACCTTGGGATTGGCCTACGGCATCTACTCGCGCTTCGGCCTGGAGACCGACTACGGGGTCTTCTATATCATGGCCCAGACCCAGGCGAAGAACGCCAAGCGGGTCCTGGCCGAGAGCCGCCGCATCCTCGAGGAGATCCGCCGCCCGGGCAGCGTCACTCAGGCGGAGCTGGACTTTTACAAGCAATCGCTGTTGAACTCGCTTTATTCGGAGTACGAGCCGAGGTACAACTTCGCCAAGGACGAGGCCCGTTTCGCCTATTACGGTTATCCGCCGAACTACCTCGAGCTGTTCCGCCAGAACATCGAGAATGTGACCCTGGAAGATATCCAACGGGTCGCCGAGCAGTACCTCAAACCCGAGGCCCTGCAGATCTTGGTGGTGGGAGATCCGAAGGAGATCGGGCCGATGCCGGGGGCGAGGGTGATGTCCATTGGACAATAATCTTGATTTTCCATGAAAACGATTCTTTCCAATCTAATCGCAAAACACCTTCGTGGCCTCGGCCATGAACCTCCCGCCGAAATTGTGCTCGACGCCCCCAAGGTCAAAGAGCACGGCGACCTGAGCAGCAACGTCGCCCTGGCCCTCGCCAAGGCGGCCAAACTTCCGCCGCCGAAGCTGGCCGAGCAGTTGGCCTCGGCGCTGAGCGGTGAAACCTCGATCTTCCAGAAGGTCGAGGTCAAGGGCCCGGGCTTCCTCAATTTCTTCCTCAAGCCGACCGCCTACCACGAGGCCCTCAAGTCCCTCTGGCAGGGCCCGAACGCCTTGAAGCCCTTCGACTTCGGGGGCGGACGGCGCGTCCTGCTGGAATTCCTCAGCGCCAATCCCACCGGCCCGATGCACGTGGGGCACGGACGCAACGCGGTGGTGGGCGATTGCCTGGCGCGGCTGCTCGAGGTGACCGGGCACCGGGTGATGCGGGAGTTCTACGTCAACGACCACGGCGTTCAGATCAAGACCCTCGGACATTCCGGCTGCCACTATCACACGGTGATGACCCAGGTGGGCGGCGTCGAGGTCGCCCTGCCCGAGGACGTCTATCGCGGCAAATACCTCGAGGACTTGGTCGCCGAATTGAAGGACCGCATTGCCCCGATCAAGCACGACCCGCTCGCGGTGGGGAAATTGCTGGGCGTCGAGCTGCTCGAGACCATCAAGGAAGAGCTGCTGCGCCTGGGTATCGTCTTCGACCATTATTACTCCGAGTCCTCGCTCTACGAGGAGGGCAAGATCGACGAGGCCTTGGCCGTGCTGAAGGCCAAGGGCATGACCTACGAACGGGAAGGCGCGCTGTGGTTCAAGACCAGCGAATTCGGGGACGACAAGGATAGGGTCTTGATCAAGGGAGACAACACCTACACCTATTTCACGCCGGACATCGCCTACCACAAGGACAAGTTCGACCGGGGCTACGACGTCTATCTCAACGTGATGGGCGCCGACCACGGCGGCTACGTCCAGCGCCTCAAGGCGGCGGTGGCGGCCCTGGGCCACAACCCCGAGAAGCTGCACTTTCTGCTCATGCAGCTCGTCAACCTGAAGCGCGGCGGCGAGGTCGTCAACATGAGCAAGCGCACCGGCGAGTACGTGACGCTGCACGAGGTGATCGACGAGGTCGGAAGGGACGCGGCGCGCTTCTTCTTCATGATGCGCTCGCACAACGCGGCCCTGGACTTCGACCTCGAACTCGCCAAGCAGCAGAGCGCGGAGAATCCCGTCTATTACATCCAATACGCCCACGCGCGGATGTGCTCGATCTTCCGCAAGGCGGAGGAGGCGGGCTTCCCGGCCCCCGAGGCCCTGGGCGAGCCGGGGCTAAGCCCCTTGCAGCTCGAAGAGGAGATCGGCTTGGTCAAGACCTTGCTGAACTATCCCGAGACCTTGGCCGGGGCTGTACAGTTTTACGAGCCGCACCGCGTGGCCTTTTACCTCTTGGATCTAGCCAAAACCTTCCAAAACTATTATACCCGCGCCAAGGGCGACGACCGCTACCGCGTGATCGGCCCGCAGCGCGAGACGACCGTGGCGAAGCTGTACTTGGTCAAGACCCTGCGCGAGGTCTTTCGTCACGGTCTCAATATCCTGGGCGTCTCGGCGCCGGAGAGCATGACGAGGGAGAGCGAGGAGTAATTCCAAGCGATCTCGAGGGACCTGAAACATGTCCGACATCGGCTTGCCTGCGGGAATCACCTTTTTTCTCTTGGGCCTCGGCTTGGCGGCCTTGGCATTCCTCTTGATGGCTGCCTTTCTGTTGGCCGCGGCCCTCGGCCGGAAAGAGCTCCCGTATTCCAAGCGGCCGGCCTTCGGCATGTTTTTAGGCATGCTCTTTCCGCTGGGGGCGGGGTTGCTGTTGATGGCCTGGGCCGAATTTGCGCCCTGGGACCTGCGACGCCAATCCGACCTGTGGCCCGCGGCGGTCTTGTGGTCGATTCCGTTCTTCCCCTTGGCCTTCGGTTTGGCCTGGGGCATCCGAAGGGCGCGGGGCGCTCGCTGATCGAGCCGAATTTCGGCAAGGGGAAAACCATGGAAGAAAAATATCCGATCAAATTCTCCCTCAGCCAATTTATCTTGTTGCTGGGCGTTGAGGTCGTGGTGCTCTCGCTGGTCTTCCTCTTGGGAGCCCGCTTCGGCAAGACGATCTTCCCCGAGCCGGCCCAACCCTTGGCGGCCCAGCAGCGGGCCTTCCAAGACCTGGCGCCTCCCGCGCCCAAGGCGGCCAAGGCACCGCCGCAGCACGACAAGCTGGTCGACACGGAAGAGGGCGCCGAAGGGGCGGTTTCCGCGGAAGGGGACGAGGCGAATCAAGACATCCCGACCTATCATGTGGGCGCCGACGGTTCCACCCGGCCTGCGCCGCGGCAGGAACCGGTCCAAGAAAATCTCGCCGTCAACAAGAGCCTGATCGCCACCAACGTCGACAAGAACACGATGGTGCGCTTCAAATCGAGCGGCAACAGCAAGTTCTCGATCCAGGTCGCGCAGTTCTTCGACGAGCTGCTCGCCTCCCGCGAGATCACCAAGCTCAAGTCCAAGGGCTACGAGGCCTACCTGGTCATCGACCAGCGCGGCTCCACGCCTTCCTTCGACGTCCGCGTCGGCAGCTTCGGCGACCGCAAGCTGGCCGAGGACTTCGCGGCGAAGATGAGCAACCAGGAGAACGTCGAGCTGCGCGTGGTCCAGGCCGAGTAGCCCCCGCCGGGGATTGGAGATGGTCTGGCAAATGTCGCGAATCAGGGGTAAAATTTAATATAGCCATAATTGAGGGCCGGAACGAAGCGGGAGGGACGATGAAAGCCAAGACCAACCTGTCGTGGAGTTTACTGTTCGCTTGTATGCTGATCTCGACCCAGGCCCGGGGGCAGGAGCCCCTCAAAGCGGCGGTCGCCGATCTTTGCGCCTCGCCCCGCCTCGAGGAGATTATCGCGGCTATCGAATGCAAACGCAAAGCCTGCCCCGATCCCGACGTCGCCAAGGACGCGCTTTATACGAGGGCCTGCACCGAGGTCGATCCGGAGGCGGCCAATGTGCTGGGCGCCGTCAGCGTGCGGGACGACGGGAATTTAATGAACCAACGATCGGTCTTGAGGCGGGTCAACGAAAGCTACGACCTGATCGAGGCCCTCGAGGTCACCCGCCTCGAGAAGCCCGTCAATATCACGACCCTCGAGCCCTGCGATTGCCTCGCCAAGATCGCGGCCAAGACCTCATGCAAGGTCGAACTGTGTCCGAAAGAAACTCAAGTTCCGCCCCCCGCGAATCCCCAGCCTGCCGACGAGCCCCGGGCCGAGCCGGCGGGCAAAGAAGTCGTGCCGGAACGGACCGCGTCTTCCCTGCAAGGCGGAAGCTTTTGCTCCCTCAACGCGCACGCCGCCGTTCCGGCGAGTGGATGGGCCTGGCTCCTTCTGCCCCTCGGCAATGCTCTGTGGCTCCGGAGACGGCGCTGCATCCCATTATCCCATGGTTGACACTATATATATGGTCATTTATGGTGACCTGCCATGGCCCAGCGCAAGAAAATCAGCACGACCGTCTATATCACCGAAGAGCAGAACGAAAAGCTCAAGGCCTTAAACGACAAGACGAAGGTCCCCATCGCCGAGTACATCCGCCAAGGGATCGACCTGATCCTCGAAAAGCACAAGGCCGAGCTGCCGGGGGAGCAACTCGGGCTTTACGACCGGACGGAAGGCAAGTAGAGAGCCCACCATGCCCGAAGTCCCCGCCCTGAAGAATATCCGCAATTTCTCGATCATCGCCCACATCGACCACGGGAAGTCCACGCTCGCCGACCGCCTGCTCGAGTTCACCGGGGCCTTGAGCTCCCGCGAGATGCAGGACCAGTTCTTGGACAAGCTCGAGCTCGAGCGCGAGCGCGGCATTACGATCAAGGCCCAGACCGTCCGCCTCAACTACAAGGCCAAGGACGGCCAGTCCTACATCCTCAACCTGATCGACACCCCCGGCCACGTCGATTTCCACTACGAGGTCTCGCGCTCGCTGGCCGCCTGCGAGGGCGCCATTCTGGTGGTCGACGCCTCCCAAGGCATCCAGGCCCAGACCCTGGCCAACGTCTACGTGGCCATCGACAACAACCTCGAGATCTTCCCGGTCTTGAACAAGATCGACCTCCCGGCGGCCGACCCGGCCCGGGTCAAGAAAGAGATCGAAGAAGTCATCGGCCTCGACACCACCTACGCCGTCGAGGCCAGCGCCAAGTCGGGCATCGGCATCGAGGATATCCTCGAGCACGTCGTCGCCGTCTTTCCCCCGCCCAAGGGCGACCCGGCGGCGCCCCTGCAAGGCCTGATCTTCGACTCTTGGTTCGACCCCTACCAGGGCGTCGTCGTCCTGATGCGCGTGATGCAGGGCACGGTGAAGAAGGGCGACGAGATCCTCTTCATGGCCACCGGCAAGAAGCACCCCATCGACCAGCTGGGCGTCTTCACGCCCCACGGCGTCGAGGTCGCGTCGCTCGGAGCGGGGGAGGTCGGCTTCTTCACGGCGGCGATCAAGGACATCCACGACATCAAGATCGGCGACACCGTCACCCACGCCGCCCGGCCGGCGGCCCAGGCCCTGGCCGGCTTCAAGGAAGTGAAGCCGATGGTCTTTTGCGGGATCTACCCGACCGATTCGGCCGAGTACGAAAATTTACGCTATTCCCTGGAAAAGCTCCGCCTCAACGACGCCAGCTTCCAGTACGAGCCCGAGACCTCGTTGGCCCTGGGCTTCGGCTTCCGCTGCGGCTTCTTGGGCCTGCTCCACATGGAGATCATCCAGGAGCGCCTCGAGCGCGAGTACAACCTCAACCTGATCTCCACCGCGCCCACCGTCGTCTACAAGGTGCAGACGGTGCAGGGCGAGGAGCTGACGATCGACAACCCCGCCAAGATGCCTGCGACCCAGGACATCGAGAGCATCCAAGAGCCCTACATCAAGGCGACGATCCACATCCCCGTGGAGTATATCGGCGCCATCATCCAACTTTGCGAGGGGCGCCGCGGCACCCAGATCAAGATGGATTACCTGACGCCGACCCACGTCGCCCTCGAGTACGAGCTGCCGCTCAGCGAGATCGTCTTCGATTTCTACGACAAGCTGAAGAGCCTCAGCAAGGGCTACGCCTCCTTCGACTACGAACTTTTGGGCTATCGCGGCAGCGAATTGGTCAAGCTCAACATCATGATCAACGGGGATGTCGTCGACGCCCTCTCCGTCATCCTGCACCGCGACAAGGCCTACCAGCGGGGCCGCGAGCTCTGCGAGAAGCTGCGCGAGATCATTCCCCGGCAGCAGTACGAGGTGGCGATCCAGGCGGCCCTGGGCGGCCGCATCCTGGCCCGCGAGACCATCAAGGCGATGCGCAAGAACGTCTTGGCCAAGTGCTACGGCGGCGACATCACCCGCAAGCGCAAGCTTTTGGAGAAACAAAAAGAGGGGAAGAAGCGTATGAAGCAGGTCGGCAACGTCGAGATCCCCCAGGAGGCCTTCCTGGCCGCGTTGAAGATTGATTAAGGGAAAGGCATTTCATGGAAAACAAATTCGAAGCCTCGATCGCAACCCCGCCGGCCCGGAAGGCCGCCAAGGAGAAATCCAAGACCCGCGAGTACGTCGAGGCCCTGCTCACCGCCGTCTTCATCGCCCTGTTCCTCCGCTCCTTCGTGGTCGAGGCCTTCAAGATCCCCAGCGGCTCGATGATCCCCACCCTGATGG
>JADYZQ010000194.1 GCA_020853015.1 Deltaproteobacteria bacterium | reverse complement strand
CGCAGCCACTCGGACACCTTCATGCCGAGCGCTTGGGGCAGGTAGGGCACAGGGGTGTATAGGACGGTGTTTCGGTAGTCGAAAAAGATCGTTCCGGGCGCGCTCCAATCGAGGGTTCGGGCCGTGGTCCAGGTCCCCGGTTCGACCTTTTTTTCGGGCTGGCCCGGAAGCTCGCCGAAAAGGCCCATATAATGCCCCCACGTTTCGGAAAAACGCCCCCCGGGGATCCCATTTTCCAGTTGGCCGAAGGCCCGTCCTTCGGCGATTTGCAAGGCTTTGAAAAGATGGGTGGCTTCATCCGGGGCTTGAAAAGGGGGGATTAAGAAAGTAAACAGGAGCCCGAAGACGGCGGCGATCGCCAAATACAGCCTTTCGGGTAAGCGACTGTGGGTTGTTTCGATGTTTGGGGTCATGAAGCCATTTCGAGCGAGGAATTTCCCTAGCATGAAGGATGCCTGCGGGGCCAACAATATCGACGCCACTCCGGTGATGCGCCATTGGGGCGAGGAGGCGATCGACACCTCGAGCAAATCTCTTCCGCGGCTGAAGTTCGAATGGTTCTGCGATTTCCTCGGCGAGGGAAAGGGCAGGCTCCTCGAAATCGGATGCAACGGCGGCCGTTTCCTCAAGACGCTCAGTCTTCGCTATCCCGGGCTCGAGCTCTTCGGCTGCGATATCGACTCCCAAGCGGTGAAGCGGGCCGGGAACTTTCCCGAGTTGCGCGTCTGCGCCGCCGACGGGAACAAGCTCCCCTTCGCCGCCGGCAGCTTCGACTACGTCTTGATCGTCGATTATTTGGAACACGTGCCCGATTTCCGCGCGGCCTTGGTGGAGGCCTTCCGGGTCTTGAAGCCTGGCGGCAAATTGGCGGCTTTCATTCCCTGCGAGGGACAGACTTTTTCGCCCTATGAAATTCATCGGCGTCTCTTCGGTTGGGACGTCAAGAAAGAGACCTGCGGCCATTATCCGATCAAGAAACGGGAATTGCTAAGCTGGTTGCAGGGCGCCGGATTTCCGGTGCTCAAGCGGCGCCACAGCTACCATTGGATCGGTCAAGTCATGGATTTCAGCTTCTTTTGGCTGGTGGCGAAATCCAAAAGTCTCTCGGAGTGGTGGTGGAACCGAAATCCCTACTATCACGCCGCCGGTGTCGACCGTCCGCGGCCTTGGACGCGCGTCGCCCATTCCGCGATCGCCATGGCCAATCTTCTGGCGTTCTCGGAATCTAAGGTATTGCAAAAAGTGGGGTGGGGCGCCTCCGGTTTGCACCTGCTGGTGCAGAAACCCGCCCAAGTCTCCTTGCCGAAAGCGTCTTACGGCGCCCATGGCGAGACTTTGCTCGACAAAGGAATACGCCGTTGGCGTTTCGGCAAGGTGCTGCGCCAATTGAGGGAAGAGCAAACGGTTCTCGACGTGGGCTGCGGCTTTTGGGGGTATTTTCTGCGCACCGCCTCGGGAAGGATCGGCAAGGGGATCGGCATCGATCGAATGGTCGCGGAGGCCGGCGGAGATTCGGATAAGGTCTCGCTTCAAGCGGGAGACATCGAAGGCAGGCTCGGGGTGCCGGACGCCTCCGTCGATGTCGTCACCAGCCTTGCGGTCCTGGAGCATGTGCAGGATCCGGAATTCGCCCTCTCGGAAATGTACAGGGTGCTCAAGCCCGGAGGAAAACTGATACTGACCACGCCCTCGAAACGCGCCAAACCCCTGCTTGAGTTCTTGGCCTTTCGCTTGAAATGGATTAACTCGGAAGAAATCGCCGACCATAAACGATATTATGACGGCCCAATGCTGCGTACGGCTTTGGTTGGACGCGGGTTTTCTCCTGAAGGGGTCGAAATCCGGACCTTTCAAGCCGGCTTCAACCTGATGGCCGTGGCCAGGAAATAACCGGTGTCGAGATGAAGATCGCCATATTGATTCCATGCCTGAACGAGGAAATCACGGTGGCCGCCGTGGTTAAGGGATTTCGCCGCGAGCTCCCCGAGGCCGAGATCTACGTCTTCGACAACGGGAGCGACGACGCGACGGCCTCTCGGGCGCGGGAGGCGGGCGCGATCGTGGTGGGCGTTCCGGAACGCGGCAAGGGAAACGTGGTGAACCGCATGTTCCGGCATGTGGAAGCCGACGCCTACGTGATGGTCGACGGGGACGATACCTATCCCCCCGAACGGGTTCACGACCTGCTGGGGCCGGTCCTGCGCGGGGAGAAAGACATGATGGTGGCCGCCCGGATCGCCGAGCGTCCCGAGGCCTTCCCCAAGTTTCACCGCCTGGGCAACCGGGCCATCACCCAAACCGTGAACTTCTCCTTCGGGAGCCGTCTCACCGATATCTTGTCGGGTTATCGGGTGCTCTCCCGCGAGATGGTGCGGTCCTTGCCCCTGCTCAGCCGGGGTTTCGAGGTCGAAGCCGAGATCACCCTCCAGGCCTTGGACAAGGGTTTTCGCATCGGTGAATGCCCCGCCGGCTATCGCAGCCGGCCCTCGGGCAGCAGCTCGAAGCTGCACACCTTCGCCGACGGTTTTTTGGTGATGAAGACCATTCTCTCCATCGCGAAAAATTACCGGCCCTTGGCATTTTTTTCGATCATCTCCTTGCTCAGCCTGGTCGGCGCCCTCGGCTTCGGTTCCATCGTCCTGACCGATTTCCTTCGCACCCAAAAGGTCCACCACCCCTCCACGGCGGTGCTGGCTTCCTCCCTGGGGATCATCGCCATCGTTTCCATGATCGCGGGGTTGATCCTGGACTCCATCATTCGGCATTTTGTGGAACTGCGTCTTTTGCTGACCCGACAATTGGGGCGGGAAAGCACTGGCAGGACGCCTCCAGAGACATTAGGTGTCCAAGAGTTGGAAGAAGCCAGGGCGCGAAAGACCGCGCCTTGAGCACGACCGGAACGAATTTCCTTGATGAGCCCATCAAACCCGGATTTTTCGAATAGGAAGCTCGGCCTCCTCGTCGCGGCCAACGCCGTGCCGATGCTGGTTCTGTTTATCTGGCAGGCCTACACCCGCAACATCGACGGAGACGAGGGGCTCTACCTCGAGGCGGTCCGCCAAATTCTCGAGGGCAAGCGGCTCTACTTCGACTTTTTCTACCAGCAGATGCCGCTGCTCCCCTATATCTACGCGGGTTGGGCGAAGCTATTCGGCCTATCCCTGCTTTCCGCCAGATGGTTGTCGCTGCTTTTCTTCCTGGGTGCCGGCGTTTGGACGACCGCCTACGTGGGAAAGCGTTGCCGCGACCCGCTCCTGATCTGCCTGGTGGCCCTGTTGTATTATGCCAGCGGGATGGTGCTGGCTTGGGCCCCCGTCTTCAAGACCCATCCCCTGAACGTCTTCTGCCTGGTGGGCTCGGCGATCTGCCTCCTGGAATGGAGGGGCGGCGGACGCGTCAGCCTGACCCGGGTGGTATTGGCCGCGGCGCTCCTGGGCGTCGGCATCAACTCCAGGTTGACCTTGGGGCCTTATGCGGTATTTTTCGCGGGTTTCGTCTTTTTCGGCAATCCCGCCCATCGTTGGAGAGACACCTTGGCCTTCACCCTCGTCGTGGCGGCCGTCTCGATCCCCACCTTCTATTTTTTTTGGCAGGACCCGGACCAATTCCTCCGTTTCAACCTGACTTATCACACCCAAATTTTTCCGGGCGTCGTCGGCGTCGAGAAGCGCGTGGCGACGGCGGGCAAGGTCTTTCTGCCCATTCAGATGTTCCTGTTGCTCGGCATGGCCCAGCTGGGGCTCTTGATGCGGGCCCGCAGCGGCTGGGGCGCGTTCCTCGCCGACGACACCTCCTTTTGGGGAGTCGCCTTGGCCCTCTTCATCGCGGTGCACATGTCGGCGGCCGAGCCTTTCACCCAATATTTTTCCGCGGCGGTGCCCTTCGCGATCCTTGCCGGCCTGCCCGTTTTGGAATGGATTCGGGCGCGGCTCCGCGGTTGGGGCATGGCCCTGTTCGCCCTCATGGTGGTTGCCTACCTCTCCGGTTCCCGCGGCACCCAATACTTCGAGATATTCTCGATGGGGAGCATGGACAAGTCGTGGCAGCTCGATACGATCCTGCCGGCATCCCAGGCCGCCCGGCGCCTGATTCCTCCCGGTGCGGAATGCCTGACCTGGTGGCCGGGCTACGCGGTCTTCGCGGGGTGTCGTTCCCCCGCGGGCATGGAGAATCACATGCGCAACCATGCGATCGACGTGGGCATCCCGGGTTCGACCCTGGAAAAATACAAGATGATGTCCGACGAGCGCCTGGCCGCCGACCTGAGCGAACGCCGCTTCCCTTATCTGATCGAAGGCGTCTACCGGATCCGCGGCCCCTTCGCCGACTACATCGACGTCTTGATCGAAGAAAACTACCGGCTGATGACCCAGGTGCGCGGCGTCAAGATCTACCGAGCGCGGTCAAAGCCCCTGAAACAGGTAATAGGAGAAACGCTCCAGCGGGCTCCGCGAAAGGGCGAAGGGAAGCGGTCCCCAGAGGTCGGAATGTAGGCCCGCCCGGGCCAGGGAGTTCATCGTCCGCAGGGGCAGCGGCGAGGGCTGGTATTGCCGCTCCAAGAGCGTCATCGAGTCCGTCAAATCCTGGGGCAAGGACTGGGGAGAATTGTAGCGGGTGCCGATCACCCAATCCCCGGGATAGAGATCCCAGGCCCGCGAAATTTGCACCCCGCTCAGGGGCGCGAACCCTTTTCTTTCCATGTAGTATTGCCAACCCCAATGCCCCACGAACCAAACCTTCCGATCCTGGTCCGGGGGAAACGAGGCGGCGAGGGCCTCGGCCTTGTGACGATAGGCCTCCGCGAGGTCGAAGTCGGCTCGTGCCACCGCCAGGGAGAGCAGGAAGACGCAGGGAAGGGCGAACCGCACGTGTCGCTCACCCCTGGCGTGGAGTTCCGGCAGGTATTTGAAGAGCAGCCATAAGAGCGGCGGGATTCCCAAAAGCAAAAATTTGTTCGGGAACAGATTGGAGTAGCTGGGAAAAAACAGCGCCATGCCGAACCAAAGGACCACGACCAGGTCCCGGAATTCCTCGCGGCGATGGCCCGGATTTTTCGCGACTTCCAGGCTCCAGCGGAAGCCGTCGGCGGTCTTTTCGCGGCGCCAGCGACACCGCAGCCTATCGGCCGCCCGGCGCAAGGCGGGCCATCCCAACGCGGCGACGGCGGCCGCGCCCAGGCCGAAGCACAGGGCGTCGGGGAAAAAACCGAAATAGGGCACCGACCGCGACAGATAGAAGGCCAAGGCGGCGTAGCCCGTCAGCAAGAGCCCCGCCATCGTCCAAAAGGGGCTTTTCCGGAAGGCGTAACCAGCCGCCAACACGGGAACGCCGCCGGCGAGGGCCAGGTGGATGGGGGTGGACCAGGCGTGCCGGAGCAGGTCGTTGGGGCGCAGGACGAGCCCCAAGACTTCCAGCGCGTATGGCGACCGATAGAGCATGAAAAAGGCGGTGAGCCATCCCAAGAACAGGCAGGAAGCGATCAGCGAGGGAAGCAGGGCGCGAAACCCGGCGCGATAGGTCAGCCCCAGCAAGGCGAATACCGGCAACAGCCATGCTAAATTGTAACGGGCCAAGCACCCCCAGCCCAAGACCAGCCCCGCGAGGGAGACGAGCTCCCAGCGATTTTCTCGCCAGCCGCGATCGGCCAGATACCAAGCGGCGAGGGCGAGCGCCAAGGACGCCATGTCCGGCGTCGCCAAATTGGCCGAGACGACGAAGGCCGGGCTCGCGGCCAGACATGCCGCGGCCAAGAAGCTGCGGCCCCGCGGCATGCCGGTCCGCCGGCAGACGCCGTAAAAGGCCAAGACGGCCAGGACGCTGAAGGGGAGCACGGCGGCATGGGCGACGGTCTCGGTGAGGGGGCCGGCCAAGAAGCGCACGGCCGCCAAGTAATAGGCGAAGAGCGGCGGGAAGTTTAGGATTTGCCACATGGCCTGGTAATCGCTGCCCCAAAGGTACGCAAAGTCGTAGGGGCGGCGAGGATTTGCGGCAAGATGCTCGGCGGCTTCCAGGAAGAGGGGTTCGTAGATGTGAAAGGCGTGGCTTAAAAAAGGGATGGAACCCGCGAGCGCTATGGCGATCAACAAAAGGGGGTAGGGGTCGATTTTCCGCTTAGAGTTGGAGCTCATCGGCCTTGGGGATTTCTTGCGGCGCAAAAGTGGAAATTTTCCGGTCCTCGCCGTGAAAGACCCTGGAACGGGCCAGCTTGAGGCGGTTGAGCGCGTATTGCAGCGAAACCCCCAGCACCCCCATCCCGTAGACCACGCTCCTTCGGAAATTGATCGAGGAGCTGTCCTCGCTGTAATGCGTGGGGCAGCTGATCTCCCCGATCCGAAAATTGTGGAAGGCCGCCTGCGCGATCATCTGGTTGTCGAAGATGAAGTCGTCCGAATTGGCCAAGAGAGGCAGGCGCAGCAAGACCTCGCGCGAGAAGGCCCGGTAGCCCGTGTGGTATTCGCTCAACTTCTGGCGCATCAATAAATTTTGCGTCGCGGTCAGGAAGCGGTTGAAGACGTATTTGTACTTGGGCATGCCGCCCTTCAGCGCCCCGCGGCCCAGGATGCGCGAGGCCATGACCACGTCGTAGACCCCGCTCGCGATCATCCCCGCCATGGCCGGGATCAGCTTGGGCGTGTACTGGTAGTCGGGATGCATCATGATGACGATGTCCGCCCCCCGCCTCAGCGCCTCTTGATAGCAGGTCTTTTGATTGCCGCCGTAGCCCAAATTTTTCGGATGCACTACGTAATGAATTCCCAGCTCGCGGGCGACCTCGACGGTGCGGTCCTTGCTGGCGTCGTCGACCAGGATGACGTCGTCGACGATCTCGCGGGGGACTTCTTCGAAGGTGCGCCGCAGGGTGAATTCGGCGTTGTAGGCCGGCATGACGACGGTGATTTTTTTGCCTAAAATCATAACGGTTCCTTGGAGGCCGGGGATTGAGATGTCTTAGACCGATCCGGCGTGAATGGCAAGGTTTTGCGGGCGGGGTGGGATTCAGCGCGGGGTTTCTTGGATGTCCAGGACCACGGCCTGCAGCAGCAGCTGAAAACCCAGGATCAGCGGCAGCAGCGACAGCATGATGGTCCCGGTCGGCGTCGGGAGGCCCGTGACCTTCGTGTGCACCCACAAGTAGGTTCCGAAACCCAGGCCCCAAAGAAACAACAAGCCGCCCAGGATAAAGAAGAGTGCGATCGGCGAAAAATCCCGCAAAATGTACTTTTGATAAATCCGGGCCGCGAATCTCCTTACCAACAGGAAGGGGAAAGTCAGGCCTACTTTTAACGGATTTAAGTCGGTCTTTTCGTCTTGGTATCGCGCGGGGATGGGGACGTCTTTAACTTTGAAATTCAATAAGCTCAGGTGGATCAAGACGTCATTTTCGAAGAAAAAGCCGCGGTGAATCTTTTCCCGGTTCAGGGCGCGAAGCGCGCGCGATTTGACCGCGGTGTATCCGTTCTGCGGATCGAAGATGTGCCAATACCCCGAGGCCAGCTTGGTCAGGAAGGTGAGGGCGATATTCCCGAACAGGCGAAGCTTGGGCATGGCCTCCAGCGATTCCCCGGCCAGAAACCGATTGCCCTTGCTGTAATCGGCGCCTTCCTCGATCAGCGCGTCCAAGAGGAGCGGCAGGTATTCCGGCGACATCTGGTCGTCGCCGTCCATCTTCACCGCGATGTCCGCGCCCAGGGCGAGGGATCTTTCGTAGCCCTTCAGCGTAGTGCCGCCGACGCCGAGGTTGCCGGGATTTTTCAAAAGCTCGAGCCTGGCATCCTGGCAGGAGAGCGCCGCCTCGGCGGTGCCGTCGGAACTAGCGTCGTCCACCACCAAGATGTGGTCGACGAAGGCGGGCAATCCCCGAATCACCTTGGCGACGTGCGCCGCCTCGTTATGCGCGGGGATCACGACGGAGATGCGATGCCCTTTATACATGAAATTTCCTTAAGGGGCCCACCGGCCGCCGTCAAGCCGCAAGGCATCTTAGGGCAAAAACGCCCCCCACACCTCCGGAAAGGCCCGGTAGAAAAAAATCCCGGACGCCGCCGCCAGGCAAAGGCCCCAGACGCGGTAGTAGACAGAGGGCCGCACCGCCAGGCTCAGCGCATAGGCGGCGTTCAGGCAAAACACCGGCACCATGGGCAGCGCGTAGCTTAGGATCGTCTGCTCCTTGAAGACCGCCCAAAACAGCAGCTGCGCCGGCACCGCCGCGGCCAGGAAGACGTCGACAGGGTCTTTGCGCAGCGCCGCGCGGACGGCGAGCCCCAGGCCGGCGAGGGCGCCGAGCCCGAAGAGGACGGGATTCTGCACGCACAGCGCCCCGAAGCGCCTTCCCTCCGGCCCCGGCGGCGACAGATACCAAAGCTCGCCCCTTCCCAAAAACCACTCGTGCCACGACGACAGTCCGGCGTGTCCCCGATGCAAAAAGCCCTGCAAGGCGAAGATGCGGCGGATCTCCGTGACGATCTCCGTCGGCGCGAAACCCAAGACCCCGTAGCTCGCCACCAGCGTCACTACGATCGTCCACAGCGCTGCGGCCAGGAGCTGCGGCAGGCTGCGGCGCAGGGGATAGGCGCCTCGTACCGCCACGAGCCCGAGGAAAAAGAGCGGCAACAGCAGGTAGCCGATCGGCTTCACCGCGCCGCCCAAGGCCGCCAATAGACAGGCAAGGTGGATCCATCTCGCGGGATACCTGCCGCCCGGATCCCTCAAGACCGGCAGAAAGGCTACCAGCCCGGCGAAAAAAAACAGCGTCGCCGCCATGTCCAGCATCGCGAGGCGCGCGTGGAGGAAGGCTAGGGTGGAACTTAGCCACAGCAAGAGGGCGAGCGCGCCGCCCTCCCAGCGCCGCGTCAGCCATACCGCGGTCAAAAACAGCAGGGCCCCCAACGCGGCGGCGCTCAGCGCCGAAGGCAGTCGGTAGGCGAAGTAGTTTTCCCCGAAGGCACGGACCGAGAGGGCGATCAGTTCCTTGCCCAGAGGAGGGTTCCGGCGGTTCAAATAGGCCGGCTTGGAGCCCGTGCGGTAAGACCGGGCGGCGGCGACATGGTACTGTTCGTCCCACACCAAGACCTCGGGACGGCCTAGACGCAGCGTGTAAACTAGCGACAAACCAACGAAAATTAGAATTGTCAAAAATATGACAGGTTTGACTGGGGGCATCGGGGCTAATCCAACGAAATATTTAGAAAAATTTTACTTGAGTCCCTTGGAATCTATCGCTAATTTAAAATCCGGAACTGGGTATTTAAGATTTAATCCAAATTGCAGTGTCGATCCTTATAACCCAAGGAAAGGGATCCTATGAAAGTTTTCTTTCGCAAACACGGTAACGCGGCCTTTTACGTGCTGCTCCCGGTGTTCTTTCTCATTCTCACCGTGGCCTTCATCCAGTTCACTCCTCGGATTTCCAATACCGCCCCCGGCGATACCTGCCAAAACGCCGAAGAGTGCTGCACCGACAGCGGTTGCGGCGCCGAGATCAGCGAAGTCTGCGACGGCTATCTCTGCAAGCCGGTCAACTACGGTTGCCCCGAAGGCAGCGAAACCGATTTCTCCCCCGACGGCACCTGCGTCTGCGTGAGCGACGGTGGCCTGGACGGCGAAGGGCAGGTCGGCGACGTCGGGCCCTGCACGGTCTGTCCGATCGGCGAGGCCTTCGTGGCCGGGACCTGCGCCCGCATCTGCCTCGAGGACGAGACCCCTGATCTCGATAATTGCGTGAAGCTCGAAGGCAGCGGCATCCACATGGGTGGCTGCTCCTTGGGCGGCAACGCGGCCGGCGCCTCCAGCATGGCGGTCTTCGGATTCGCGGCCGCGAGCCTGGCCTGGATGAGCTTCCGGGCGCGCCGCAAGAAGTAAGGCGACGATTTTTCAAGATTCCAAACCCATCCCGGGAAACCGGGGTGGGTTTTTTATTTTTCATGACCCTCGTTCCACTCCAACGGCGCATCGTCGCCTGTCGCCTCTGTCCCAGACTCGTCCGCTGGCGGGAAGAGGTCGCGCGCCTGCGCAAGGCGGCCTTCGCGGACCAGGTTTATTGGGGCAGGCCCGTCCCCGGTTTCGGCGACTCCGAGGCCCGCCTCTGGATCGTCGGCCTCGCCCCCGCCGCCCATGGCGCCAACCGCACGGGGCGGATGTTCACCGGCGACCGTTCCGGCGACTGGCTCTACCGCGCCCTGCACAAGGCGGGCTTCGCCAACCAGGCGAGTTCCGTCTCGCGGGACGACGGCCTTAAGCTGCGCAACGCCTACATCAGCGCCGTCCTGCGCTGCGCCCCGCCGCAGAACAAGCCTTTACCCCTCGAGCGCGAACGCTGCCGTCCTTACCTCGAGGCCGAACTCGACCTCTTGAAGCGCATGCGCGTCATTCTGGCGCTGGGCGGCATCTCCTGGGACGGCGTCCTGGGGCTCTTGGCGGGCCGGGGTTGGGTCGTGAGGCCGAAGCCCAAGTTCAGCCACGGCGCCGAGGCCCAGGTGGGCCCGTATCGCCTCCTGGGCTCCTACCACCCCAGCCAGCAGAATACCTTCACGGGAAAATTGACCGAGCCGATGTTCGATGCCATCTTTCGCCGGGCGAAGGCCCTGGTGGCCGATTAGTCATTCGGTGAAGGATCGCTCGAGGGTCCTTCGCGGCCCTGGGAAAATAGTTTTAAGATTTTTGGCTTCCTCAGACGCGCATCACGTAGGGAACCGTTTTCGACAATTCCTGTTTTTGTCGTCTTGGGTGTGGCAATGCGCTGGGAAAGATAAATCCCCGAGTGACCGCTGAAGAGAT
>JADYZQ010000193.1 GCA_020853015.1 Deltaproteobacteria bacterium | reverse complement strand
GATCAACGAGGAGATCGACAAGATGCGCCACGCCGCGACCCGCGCGCTGCTCGAGCGCAACGACGTCATCATCGTCGCCTCGGTGAGCTGCATCTACGGCCTGGGCTCGCCCGAGGCCTACCACGGCTTGCTCGTCTTCGTGGAGGCGGGTAGCTCCGTGAACCGCAACGAGATGCTCAAGGAGCTGACCAAGATCCAGTACACGCGCAACGACTTCGACTTCCACCGCGGGACCTTCCGGGTGCGCGGCGACGTGGTCGAGGTCTTTCCCGCCCACGAGGAGGACAAGGCGATCCGCATCGAGTTCTTCGGCGACGAGGTCGAGTCGATCCAGGAGGTCGACCCGCTGACCGGCAAGACGCTCCAGCCGCTCGAGAAGATCGCGATCTACCCGGCTAGCCATTACGTCACCTGGGACGATGCGATGAAGCGGGCGGTGGTCAACATCCGCGCCGAGCTGGAAGAGCGCATCAAGTTCTTTCATGAGCACAACAAGCTGCTCGAGATGCAGCGCATCGAACAACGCACCCGCTTCGACCTCGAGATGATGGAGGAAATCGGCTTCTGCAAGGGTATCGAGAACTACAGCCGCCATTTGACCGGCCGCAAGGCGGGACAGCCGCCGCCGACCCTGCTCGACTATTATCCGAAGGAATTTTTGTTGATCCTGGACGAGTCGCACATCACCGTCCCCCAGGTCCAAGGCATGTACAACGGCGACCGGGCGCGGAAGACGACCTTGGTCGACTTCGGCTTCCGCCTGCCCTCGGCCCTCGACAACCGGCCGCTGCGTTTCGACGAATTCATGGGATTGACCGACCAGATCCTCTACGTCTCGGCGACACCGGGGGCCTACGAGTTGCAGCAAAGCGGCGACGCGGTGGCCCAGCAGGTGATTCGGCCCACCGGCCTGCTCGATCCGACCGTCGACGTCCGTCCGGTGAAAGACCAGGTCGACGACCTGATCGAGGAGATCCGCAGACGGATCGCCGCGGACGAGCGCGTTCTGGTGACAACCCTGACCAAGAAGATGTCCGAGGATTTGGCGAAATACTTCGGCGAGATCGGCCTGAAGGTGCGCTATCTGCACTCCGACATCGAGACCATCGAGCGGGTGGCGATCATCCGCGATCTGCGCAAGGGGGAGTTCGACGTCCTGATCGGGATCAATCTGCTGCGCGAGGGCCTCGACATGCCCGAGGTCTCCCTAGTGGCGATCTTGGACGCCGACAAGGAGGGCTTCCTGCGCTCGACGCGCTCCTTCATCCAGACCTTCGGGCGCGCGGCGCGCAACGTCAACGGCCATGTCATTCTCTACGCCGACCGGGTCACGCAGTCGATGGCTCAGGCCATCCAGGAGACGCGGCGCCGTCGGCAGCTGCAGGAGGCCTACAACCAAGAGCACGGCATCACGCCGCAGACGATTCGCAAGAACATCCAGGACATCCTGGCCAGCGTCGAGGAGCAGGACTACTTCACCGTCCCCACCGAGGCCGAAGGCCTGCCCGAGGAAGTGGAGGTCGAGGCGATTCCAGGGATGATCGCAGCCCTGCGCAAGGAGATGAAAAAGGCGGCGGAGGCCCTGGATTTCGAGACGGCGGCGCAGAAGCGCGACCGGATCAAGGCCTTGGAACAGGTGGCGATGGCGGTCGGTGTGAAGGTTTAATGAGCCGCATGGCTCGCCACCGGGGGGACCCCGGCCGGCAGGGCCGAATTTCCCGTATCCTCCGGCTTGTCCTTCTTTCCGGAGTAGCTGCTGCTCACCAAGGCCGCGATCAGCGCGGCGAAATACGGAAAGGCCTGAATGACCAGCGCCGCGGCCCAGAGCACCGCCTGGCGGTTGACCGTCCCGAAGACGTCGAGGATTCCCCAAGACAAGGTCGCCAGGGTGATCGACAGCAGCAGCTCGTCGTAGACGTTGGAGATCGCCTTCAGCAGGGGCGCCGAGGACTCCTTCTTCGGCGTTCGGTAGAAGGGCTGCGAGCGCGTGGACAGCCCCTGCAGGACCGCCTTGGCGATCTTGTGGGTCAGCGAGCCGCCCGCGATCATCGCGAGCAGGGTGCGGCGCTTCCCGATCTTGACCCGCGTCGTGTAGGTCCAGAGCGTCCCGAAGATGCGCAGGACGACCAGCAAAAGCGCCGGGTAGATGAAGATCGGCTCGGGGAAGTCCGTGTGCTTGGGGTTGAGGATCAGCAATAGGCTCCAGACGATCGCGGTGAAGGTGAAGATCATGTGCAGCGCGTCGCCGATCCAGGGCAGCCAGCCCTTCACGAACTGGTAGCGCTGGGCGAGCGTCAAATTGCCCTTCAGCCCGGCGAAGATCAGCCAATGCCGCTTCAGGATGCGCATCGCCCCGTAGGCCCAGCGGAAGCGCTGCTTGGCGTAGGCCTCGTAGGTCTGCGGCACCAGGCCGCGGCCGAAGGCGTGGTCGAGGTAGATCGATTTCTTGCGGTCGTTCAGGATGCGCAGGCCCAGCTCGGCGTCCTCGCAGATGCACCACTCGGCCCAGCCCTTCAGCTTGAGCAGCTCGGCCTTGTCGATCAGCGTCATCGTCCCGTGCTGGATGATGGCGTTGTGCTCGTTGCGCTGGACCATGCCGATGCGGAAGAATCCGCTGTACTCGTCGTTCTCCATGCGGGTGAAGACATTGCGCTCCCAGTCGCGGTGCTCCTGCGGGGCCTGGACGAGGGCCACCTCGGGGTCTTGGAAATAGGGAACGGTGGAGGCCAGCCAGTCTGGCTCGACGATGTAGTCCGCGTCGACGACCCCGACGATCTTGGCGGCGGGATTCGTCTCTTTCAAGGCGAAGTTCAGGGCGCCCGCCTTGAAGCCGGGCCAGGAGCCCAGCGAGAAGAAGCGGAAGCGAGGACCCAGCTCGGCGCAGCGCCTTTCAATGGGTTTCCACATTTCGGGATCGGGGGTGTTGTTGTCGACGACGATGACCTCGAAGTCGGGGTAGTCCAGCCGGGCGAGACTGTCGATCGTGGCGATGACCATCTCGGGCGGTTCCTTGCAGCAGGCGAGGTGGATCGAGACCATCGGCAGGTCCTTGGCGGCGACGGGATCGGGCTTGAGCGGGAGATATTTCCTCTGCAGCGCCTTGCCGCCGACCACGTCCGCGATCTCCGCCGCGTCGGTGAGCAGGATCACGGCCAGCAGGACCTGGGCCGAGATCATCACCGACCAGAAGACGATGTCGCCCGGTGACATGTATTGGTCGCTGGCCTCGCGGGCCAGCTGGGTGGCCAGCGCGATGGCCGCCTGGAAGATCAGCACGGTGAAGACCTGGCCGCGGATCTTCAAGTCGGGCCGCCGGTGCAGGAAGAGGGCCGCGGAGAGGAAGCCGAGGACGGTCGAGCAGAGTGCCCACCACTTCCAGTTGGGGTCTTCCAGCACCGGCCCCTGGATCGGAAACTTGTCGCGGCGGTCGGCGTCCATGACGCCCCAGTGCTCTCCCGCCCGCCCTTCGATGGCGGATTTCCAGGGTTGGTCGAAGGCCTCGATGATGTTGTAGTCGATCTTCCGTTCCTTGGCCTTCGCCATGAATTCGCGCACGAAGGTCGCCTGGTTGGCGAGCGTCGCCTGGGCGGCCCCGCGTTGCGGGCCGTCGCTGGGCCAGCCGGTCTCGGCGATCATGACCATTTTTTTCGGGAAGGAGATCTTGACCGCCTCATGGGCGCCCAGGACGTAGTCCACGGCCTGCGTGATCGGCTTCTCCGCCCAGTAGGGAAGGACGTGGATGGCGATGTAGTCGACCTCCTTGGCGAGCTCGGGGTGCATCAGCCAATAGTCCCAGGGCTCGGCGGTGGAGACGGGGATCTTGTATTTTTTGAGCTTCTTGCGCGCCTGCGCGAGGTACTTGACCAGCTCTTCGCGCGGCACGGTGTTTTGCAGCTGGGTCTCGTTGCCGATGATGACGCGGAGGACGTTTTTGTTTTTTTGCGCCAGCTTGATGACCGCGTCGACTTCTTCCTGGTTTCGGTTGTTGGCCGGATTGCCGTCGAGGTAGGCGGAGGCGATGACCTTGATGTTGTATTTCTTGGCCAGCTCCGGCATCTGCTCGAGCCCGCCGATGGAGCTGTAGAGACGGATAGTGTCGGTCTTGGTCGCGAGGATCTTGAGGTCGGCCTCCAGCTCCTCGGCGGTGAAGGGCTTGCCTTGGAAGGGGCTTTGGTTTTTCTTGTAGGGGTTCACCGAGAAGCTGTTGAGGGGATAGGCGCTCTCGACCATGTAGCGCGGCTTGTTGATCTGGGTCCAGATCAAGACGT
>JADYZQ010000192.1 GCA_020853015.1 Deltaproteobacteria bacterium | reverse complement strand
TTGATGATCTCGAGGTTTTTGGCGAGCAGGTCGTCGCGGCTCATGCCGGGCTTGCGGGCCAGGCCGGCGGTGACGATGATCACGTCGCTGCCCGCGATGTCCTTGTAGTCCTGCGTGCCGATCAGGTCGCTGTCGGAGCCGTCCACCGGGCGCGCTTCCATGAGGTCGAGGGCCTTGCCCTGCGGAACGCCTTCCATGACGTCGAGGAGGACGACGTCGCCCAGCTCTTGCAGCATGACGCGTTGGGCGAGTTCTCCGCCGATGTTGCCGGCGCCGATTAAAGCTATTTTCTTCCTTGCCATAAACAATCTCCGTAGGGGCCGCTCGCGAACGGCCCCTACAGAGCCGCCGCGAGGTCTTCCAAACCCGTATTCCTTCTACATATTCATATTATTGACAATGGCCTGCGCAAACTCCGAGCACTTCAACTCCTTCGCGCCCTCCATCAGGCGGGCGAAGTCGTAGGTGACGGTCTTTTGCGAAATGGTTTTCTCGAGCGACCGGTTGATCAAGTCGGCCGCCTCCTGCCAACCCAGGTACTCTAGCATCATGACGCCCGAAAGGATCACCGAGCCGGGGTTGACTTTGTCCTGCCCCGCGTACTTGGGCGCGGTGCCGTGGGTCGCCTCGAAGATGGCGCGCCCGCTGATGTAATTGATGTTGCCGCCCGGCGCAATGCCGATGCCGCCCACCTGCGCCGCGAGCGCGTCGCTGATGTAATCGCCGTTGAGGTTGAGGGTGGCGATCACGTCGAATTCGTTGGCGCGGGTCAAAATTTGCTGCAGGAAGGCGTCGGCGATGGCGTCTTGGATGAGGATCTTGCCCGCGGGGACCTTGCCCTGGCATTCCTCCCAGCTGACGACCTGGTCGGCGAACTCTTCCTTGGCAAGCTCGTAGCCCCATTGCCGGAATCCGCCCTCGGTGAATTTCATGATATTGCCCTTGTGCACCAGGGTGACGCTGCGGCGCTTGTGCTCGACGGCGTAGCGGATGGCCGCGCGGATCAGGCGCTTGCTGCCCTCGATCGAGACCGGCTTGATGCCGATCGCGCTGGTCTCGGGAAAGCGGATCTTCTTGACCCCCATCTCGTTTTGCAAAAAGGCGATCACCTTTTTGACGTCGGCGCTCTGCGCCTCCCATTCGACGCCGGCGTAGATGTCTTCGGTGTTCTCGCGGAAGATCACCATGTCGACCTTCTCGGGCGCCTTGACCGGCGAGGGCGTGCCCTTGAAATAGCGCACCGGACGCAGGCAGACGTACAAGTCCAGCTCCTGGCGCAGCGTCACGTTGAGCGAGCGAAAGCCCTTGCCGACCGGCGTGGTGAGCGGACCCTTGATCGCGACGAGGTATTCTTTGATGACGTCGAGGGTCTCTTGCGGAAGCAGATTGGGCGGGCATTCGGCGCCGTAGGCCTGCTGCGCCTTCTCGCCGGCGTAGACCTCGCACCACTGGATCCGGCGCTGCCCTTGGTAGGCCTTGGCCACCGCGGCGTCGAAGACCTGCACCGCGGCCTTCCAGATGTCGGGACCGGTGCCGTCACCCTCGATGAAGGGGATGATGGGCCGAGCGCCGACCTGGAGTTTTCCATTTTGGATGGTGATTTTGTCGCCGGAGGCGGGGATCTGAACTTTCATGGGGTAACTACTTAAAATATATGGGTTTTTTGAAAGGCGCGTAACACTATCCAATCGCGCGGGGCAGTGTCAAGCCTACTTTGTATTGAAGCGGGGAATCGCTTTGCGCTACGGTGCGCCGCTATGTCCAAAACCTACATCCAGGAGCTCCGCGAGGGCTCGAACGTCGACAGCATCTACCTCTGCATCCACAAGGCCCTGCTCTTCGGCAAGAACAACAAGGCCTACGTCAACATGAAGCTCTTGGACCGCAGCGGCCAGATCGAGACGCGCATCTGGGACAAGGCCGAGTTGCTCAGCCAGAATTTCGAAAAGAACGACTATGTCCGCGTCAAGGGCAAGGTCGTGCTCTACCAGGACCACCTCCAGCTCAACGTCTTCGAGATCCAGCGGGTGGAAGACGGCCAAGTGAATCCCGCCGATTTCCTGCCCGCCTCCAAGCAGGACATCCCCAAGATGTACCAAGAGCTGCTGCGGATCTGCCGCGAGGACATGAAGAATCCCTGGGTGCAAAAGTTGATCCTGGGCATCCTGGAAGACCCCAAATACAGCCGCGACTTCCAGCGCGCCCCCGCCGCGAAGACCAACCATCACGCCTGGGTCGGCGGCCTGCTCGAACACGTCCTGGGCCTGTGCAAGCTGGCGAAGGCGGTCCTCCCCTTCTACCCGATGATCGACCGCGACTTGGTCCTGGCCGGCCTCATCATGCACGACTTCGGCAAGATCGAGGAGCTCGAGTCCGAGCGCGCCTTCGAGTACACCGACAAGGGCCGGTTGATCGGCCACCTCATCACCAGCGTCGAGATCCTGATCCGCAAGGCCGCCCAGATCCCCGATTTCCCCGAAAAGGTCCTGCAGCACATCGAGCACATCGTGCTCAGCCACCACGGCCGCCTCGAATACGGCTCGCCCAAGCGCCCCAAGACCCTCGAGGCCATCGTGGTGCACCACCTGGACGACATGGACTCGAAAATCCAGGGCTTCCTCGACCTAGTGGCCCGCGAGGGCGAGGGCGACGCGGCCTGGACCTCGCATAATAACCGCCTCTTCGAGCGTCCCCTGTACAAACGCGCCGCCCAGGACCTCGCCGAGAGCCTCGGAAACGAAAAGTCTACCGCCCGGGGCGCGCCTGCCGGCGCCGCGCGAGCCAACGACCCTGCGATCGCGAAACAACCGCTCACCAGCAGTTTGGGGGAAGCCTTGCAGAAGTCTCTGAATTCCAAGGGATAAATTCCCCTAACCCCGCGACAAAACTTGACTTCACGGGGCAAGCGGCATATCTCATCCCGCTCAATAATCATTCGCAAAAGAGGCCCGCTATGGCTGAAGCCGCCGAAGCACTCCAAGCCCCGGTTCGCAAGGAAGAGATCAAGACGCCGACCATCCGGGGAAAGAAGCGCAAGTTCTGGAAAGACTACGTCCTGCCCAAGGTGGCCTTCTTCGTGCGCGGCTT
>JADYZQ010000191.1 GCA_020853015.1 Deltaproteobacteria bacterium | reverse complement strand
GCACACATTCATTGACTAAGGGGAAAAACGCATGAGTCGGACAGCTACGCAACGGGCCGTTAAGAAAAATCCGGTCAATCCCGTCACCGTTAACGCAGCGCAAGAAGATTTAAGCGGCCGCGACAGCTTGATCGAGCAATACCTGCCCTATGCCACCTCGATCGCCAACAAGGTGGCCCAAACCCTCAGCAACGACGCCGATATCGAAGAAATCATCTGCAACGCCCGCCTGGGCCTGCTGGAGGCCGCCAAGCGCTTCGATCCCAAGTTCAACGTCGATTTCAAGACCTTCGCCTACTACCGCATCAAGGGCGCCATTTACGACGGCCTGCGCAAGACCGGCTGGATTCCGCGCTCGCTGTATTCCAAGATCAAGTTCGAGCAGGCCGCCAACGAGTATCTTCAGACCATGGCCGACAAGAGCGCCACCACCAAGCTGAGCGCCGACGAAGAGATCGGCGAGCTCTACGACACCGTCAACTCGCTCGCCTCCATCTACATCATCAGCATCGACGCCAGCGAAGAGACGATGGAGATCGAGGACAAAAAGGCCAACGATATCGAACATAAGGCCGAGTTCCAGAAGGTGAAGGAGTACATGCGGCAGGCCATCGAGGAGCTGCCCGAGAAAGAGCGCAAGCTGATCAAGATGTACTACTTCCAGAACAAGACCCTGGAAGAGGCCGGCCAGAAGCTGGGCCTGTCCAAGTCCTGGACCTCCCGGCTGCACGCCCGAGCCCTGGGCCTTCTGTTCAAGAAGATCAGCCTGATCCAGCTCAAGTCCCAGCACCAGCACCGTGCCGCGGTGCATCCCCAGTAGCAAAAAATTGTTCAGATTTTTCGTTTCGTGGTAGAAACTTTGGAAGATAGCTGAGACGATAAGTAGTTAGGCATTTTGGGTTGTTGCAAACAACCAAGAGAGGACGTTTTATGGATCCGATTTCAGCTGGTTTGACTCAAAGCGCGTTGCAGAACATCGGCGGGGCCGGCACCCAGCTCCCCAGCCAAGGCACCGGCGCCGGGGGTTTCCAGACCGACAAGACGAGCTTCTCCCAGCTGTTGGACAACACCATCGGCGCTCAGTCCAGCGCCAACAGCACCTCCAATGCCAAGCTCCTCGAATTCGTCGAGTCCTTCGGCAACGATTCGATCGGCGGCAACATGAAGTCGATCCCGGCGGGCGAGATCCAGATCGACGTCGCCCGCGCCAGCGAGATCGAGAAGTCTTCGGCCCCCAAAAGCACGGGCATCTTCGAGATCTTCAAAGAGGTCAACAGCAACCAGATGGGCATGGAACAGCTGATGGAGCAGATGTTCTCCGGCAGCAAAAAGAACTTCAGCACGCTCGAGCTCACTCGGATGCAGATGTACGCCCACCACAGCACCGTCAACATGGAGGTCATCTCCAAGGTCGGCGAAATGGCGAACAAGGCGATCTCGACCCCTTTCAACATGCAGGTAGGTTGATACGATTTCTATCTTTCTAAAGGGCGGCCCCGCGAGGCCGCCTTTTTTTTGCTTTTGGAAGCCCGCTTTTCCCCGTTAGTATGGTTTCAAGATTATGACCGAGCTCCAAGACTTAAGCGAACGCCAACAGGCCTTTCTCCTGATCGCCGCCCTCCGCGAGGGCGACCAGGCGCCGGCCCTGCTCGACTACGTCGACGAGGGGAGGGGCGACGCCCCCCGCGCCGTGCTCGACGCCATGCTCAAGCAAAACAAGAAGACCCGTCAAGACGATTGGGCCAGGGCCCTGGTCGCGCTGGGGCCCGAGGGCAAGGTGAATTTATGGTCCCAGGCCGACGCCGGTTGGATCGTCGACTCGCTGCGCGGCGAAGCGCCGTTGGTCTGGGCGCAGGTTTTTCGCGAGCTGCCGCGCGCCAAGGTCGGGCGCGTCCTGGCCGATCTGCCCAAAGAGATGCGCAAGCTGGTGAAGGCGATGTCCAACCACGTCCCCGTCGATCGGGTTTGGGCGCTCCTGAAGCGGCGTTTGGAAAGCCGATTTCCCTCGGTGCCCCGCGAGATCTGGGAGCGTCCGGGCGAATTCGAGGCCTTCCATCGCCTTTCCACCGATCAGTTTCTGCAACTGATGCGCGAGCTGGGCTTAAGCGAGATGGCGGTGGCCTTCTCCAAAGTCGACCGCACCGCCACGCGGGCTATCCTGCACCGGCTGGGAGTGGAAGACGCCAAAGAGTTGCGCCGCCGCATCAAGCAGGGCGGAAATTACAGCCTCGAGACGATGCGCGAGGCCCAGATGAACATCCTTTCGCTGGAGGTCGAGAAGCTGAAGACGGAGGAGCTGACCCTCGAGATCGGATTCAGCGTCTTCAGCCGGGCCTTCGGGCCCGAGCACCGCGGCCTCATGCCGATCTTCGTCTATAAACTCCCGCCCAAGCACGGCTACGTGCTCAAGCGTTATCTCGACCTCAACATCCCTCGCAACCACCCCGAAAAGGCGCAGCGGCTCCGGGAGCGGATCATCGGCGCCCTGGAGCGGATTCGCCCGCAATTTTCCTGAGCCCTAGGCCAGGATATCGTTGGAAAACCTTCATAATTTGGCTAGACTGGCCTTGGATCCGGGCCGGAACGGCCTGGCAAATATACGGAAATACACCATGGCCAAGATTCTCAAGGGCGACGAATTCAAAAAACGTTTAAACCTCCAAGACCGCATCGAGTCCGACCTGCCTTCCAGTTTCGGCGGGGCCACCGAGGTGGGCGGCGTGATCGACCGCGAGGTGCTCGACGCCTCCGGGCGGGCCCGCCAGATCATCGAGGAGGCCAAGGGCGATGCGGCGCGGATCAAGACCGAGGCCAAGGAGGTCTTGGCCCAAGTTCAGGCCGAGATGGAACGCGCCAAGAAAGAGGGCTACGACCTGGGCTATCAAGAGGGGCTCCAGCAGGGCCTGGAAATGTTGCAGCGCGTCAAAGAATTGCGCCAGAAGCTCTTCGACGACAATGAGCGGGAGATGGTCAAGCTGGTCTTCGAGATCGCCGAAAAGATCATCGGCCGCGAATTCCGAGAGAACGACAAGGCCATCATGAACGTGATCCGGCTCGCGATCAGTGACGCGGTCGGGGACAAAATCGTCGTGCATCTCAATCCCCAAGATTATGAAAAGATTAAGAAAAATGAGGCCGAGCTGTATCAGAAACTCGAATCCGGCAAGACCCTGGTGTTCCGGGAAGACGACACGGTGAAGGTCGGAGGCTGTATCGTCGAGACCGACATCGGCACCATCGATGCACAACTGGACACCCAGCTCAACGCGATAAAAAAGGCACTGGGCTTATAATAAGCCCCACGAGGTTTTATGCAGGCTGCCGCGGAACATGCGCCGATTTTTGACGACGGATTCGAGTTGCCGGTGATCGACCTGCACAAATACTACCGCGCCGTCGCCTCGCTCTCCACCTACCGCATCAAGGGCAAGGTCACCGAGCTGACCGGATTGGTCGTCAAGGCGGTGGTGCCGGGCGTTCGGGTGGGCGAGCTCTGCTACATCCAAACTTTCAACAGCCGAGCCTTGCCCATCAAGGCCGAGGTCGTCGGCTTCAAGGACAAAGAGGTCCTGCTCATGCCGCTGGGCGACCTCGAGGGCATCGGGCCCGGCAACGACGTCATCCCGACCGGCGGCTGCCTCAAGGTGCGCGTCGGCGACGGCCTGCTCGGCCGCGTCCTCGACGGCCTGGGCGATCCCATCGACGCCGACACCCACGGCCCTTTGAGTTACGAGACCGAATATCCGGTCATGGCGTCGCCGCCCGACCCGCTCACCCGCAAGCGCATCACCCAACCCATCTCCGTCGGCATTCGCGCGATCGATTCCGTGCTCACCGTCGGCGAGGGCCAGCGCGTCGGCATCTTCGCCGCCGCGGGCGTCGGAAAATCGACGACCATGGGCATGCTGGCGCGCAATTGCGATTCCGACGTCAATGTCCTCTGTCTGGTCGGCGAGCGCGGCCGCGAGCTCCGCGATTTTTTGGAAAAGGATTTGGGAGAAGAAGGGCTGGCCCGGTCGGTGGTGGTGGTTTCCACTTCCGACCAGCCGTCCTTGGTCCGCTCGAAGGCCGCCTATGTCGCCACCGCGATCGCCGAATACTTCCGCGACCAGGGGAAGAAGGTCCTGATGATGATGGACTCGGTCACCCGCTTCGCCCGCGCCCTGCGCGAGATCGGGCTGGCGATCGGCGAGCCGCCGGCGCGGCAAGGCTTCACGCCCTCCGTTTTTTCGACGCTTCCAAAGTTGCTCGAGCGCACGGGCAACTCCGCGACCGGCTCGATCACGGCTTTTTACACCGTGCTGGTCGAGGGCGACGACATGACCGAGCCCGTCGCCGACGAGGTCCGGTCGATCCTCGACGGCCACATCGTCCTGTCGCGGTCGCTGGCCGCGCGCGGTCATTATCCGGCGATCGACGTCTCCGAGAGCGTCAGCCGCGTCATGAGCGCGATCGTCGACGAGGATCACGAGATGGCCGCGCGCAAGCTCCGCGAGGTGGTCGCCAACTACGAGAAGGAGCGCGACCTGATCCTGATCGGCGCCTACGAGTCGGGCTCGGATCCCAACGTGGACTACGCCATCGAGAAGATCGAGGACGTGAACACCTTCCTCAAGCAGCACGTCAACGACAAGATCCACCTGACCGAGTCCGTGGAGGAATTGAAAAACCTTTTTATGTGATGGCCTGTATGCTGCGTTATTAACTTTAACCGATGGGGGTTGAAGGGGGAGGCGGTAGCGAGCTTTGATGGGGTTTATATACTATCGCGCGGTTTGCCCGGCCACAACGTGGCCGGTTTGCCCGCTTGCTCCCCCTGGGCTTTAGCCCCCTCGGACTTGCTCCGAGGGAGGCGAATAGAGGAATTGAAGAATTTTTTTATGTAGGCGTGGAAATTCATGGCCAAGAAGAAAGAGAAATACCGCCTCCAGCCCCTGCTCGACGTTCGCATCCGTAACAAGCGCAACGCCGAGATCGCCCTGGGCAAGGCCTTCAAGATCCTGAAGGAAGAGCAGGAGAAGCTGGTCAAGCTCGAGGAGGAGAAGCAGGCGATCATCAAGCAGCGCGAGGACGCGCGTAAAGAGATGGCCGAGATGCTGCGGATGGGCGAGAGCGTGGTCGCCGATTCCCACGGCCACATCAACTTCATCAAGCGCCTGCAGGAGGACGAGGAGAAAAAGGACCAAGAAATCGAGGACCAGAAGATCCAGATCGAAAAGGCCGAAGAGCGGGTGGCGGGCGCGAAACGGGACTATATCGACGCCTGCAAAGAGGTTAAAATCATGGAGAAGCACAAGGAGCTTTGGCAGAAGAAAGTGAAACAGAAGCTGGAGTACGAAGAGGCGAAACTCATGAACGAACTCGGCAACGTCGGGCACCAGCTGCGTAAAATGCGAGGATAATCATTATGACAGAAAGCGTAAGACCCAGTGCCGGGGAAGAAGCGCGCGCCGCGGCCCGAGCCGCGGAGCTCAAGAAAACCAAGCAGACCCAGCAGGCCGCCGGCCAGCAGGGCGCCCAAGCGGCGGGCCTGGGCCAGGACAAGAAGCTCAAGACCAGCTTCGACGAACTGTTGAAGAACGCGGCCTCCGAGCAGGGCGCGGCCAACCTGTTGCCCCCCGAGAACAAGTTCGACTCGCGTCTCAAGGAGATCCACCATGAGGACGATCGCCACTCCGACCGCGACAAAGACGACGACCGCAAGCCCAGCGACAAGGCCGAGTCCGGAAAAAAGACGAAGGAACCCGCCTCGGGCGTGAAAGAACGCGTCCTGGGCAAGCACGGCTCGGGCGACCAGCAGGGCGGCTCCGGATCGGACTCCGGCGGCAAGCGGGAGGGCGGCTCGCAGCGCGGCTTCCAAAAAGATTCGGCGAGCGCCCAGGCCTTCTCGGCCGATTTGAAGCGCCGGGACCCGGCGCCCGCGCCTGTCCCCATGCAGGTCCCCGGTCTCCAGGCGACGGCGCCCGTCGCGGCCCCCGAGTCCCCCGCGGCCCCGCGGGAGCTGCCGAAGGCTTTGCTTGACCAGATCGTCCAATCTGTCACTATTATCCAAAAGGGGGATCTCCAGAAGGAGATCCAGATCGACTTCCACGACAAGATCTTCCACGGTCTCAAGCTGAAGGTGACTTCGCAGGGACAGGAGGTGAGCGTGGAGTTCCTCGTGCCCAACCGCACGGTCGAAGAGACCTTCAAGCAAGAGCGCGAAAATATCGCCCTGGCGCTCGGCGAAAAAGGGGTGGACGTCCGCGCGATCAACGTCACCCGCATGTGAACCCCGGAATTTTATGGCTCAGGCGCAAATTCGGCCCTTCGATTTCACTAAATTGCCCAAGCTCTCCAGCCGGCACCTCGCCACGGTGGACGCCTTGTTGCGGCTCTATCCCCAGTTCCAGCGGGGCACCGAGCTGGCCGCGTCCTTGGGCGAGGCCTTCAACCGCGACCTGGGCCTGCCGCTCAAGCTGCGCTTCATCGATTTCGAGGAGACTTCGGCCGCCGGTTTTCTGGCCTCCACGCCCAATCCCTCGGTGCTGGTCTTGCTGAAAGTCCAGCCCGGCGGTCAGGCCGCGCTGCTGGAATTGGATTACGCCTTTTGCCGCCTCCTGGTCGAGCGGGTGCTGGGCAATCCCGGCGAGCCCGTCGAGGCCTCGCGGCCCTTCAGTCCGGTGGAAGAGGGGGCCCTGGAATTTCTCCTGGCCAAGGCCGTCCATCAGATCAAGGATGGACAAGCCCCGCGGGGACCGGCCGCCTTCCGCATCGCCCGCGTCGTCCAAGAGCCCAAGCTGCTCTCCGACGCCGTTCCCGCCGAAGAATGGGGCTGCGTCTTCAAGTTTTACCTTGGCCTGGAGGATCGCGGCGGTTATGTTCGAGCCTATCTCCCGCACCCGCTTGTCGAAGGGGTGTTTTTGCGGGAAGATATGCAGACCGAGGGCGGCGAGATCCCCGAAGAGATGCTCGACCGCGTCTCCCACATCAAGACCCTGCTTTGGTCGGAAATCGGGCGCGTCAGCCTGATGGCCTCGGAGAAGGACCAGCTCGAAAAGGGCGACGTGATCCTCTTCGACGACACCCTGGCCACCATGGGCCCGCACGGCATGACCGGCAAGACGATCCTGAGGGTGGGGGAGATGCCCACGGAAGGCCTCTTGGCCGAGGTGATCGACACCGAAGGCAAGATGGTCGTCAAGGTTTTGGACTTTTTTGGAGGCGAGTGATGGCGAAGACCCCGGATCCGAACATGGAAATGGAAGACTACAATCCCGACTTGGATCCCTTCGCCGAGCCGGGGGGCGCCGATCCGAACCCGCCCGAAGGCGGGGATCCCTTCGATTTCAATCCCAATCCACCGCCCTTCAAGCCGGCGGCGAAGAAGGATGGCCCTCCCGCCGCCCCTCCGCCTGCCTTTGGCTCCCAGCCGCCCGCGGCGGCCAAGGCCGACCGGCGCGCCGTGGGATTGACGGCCGACGTGCCCGTCCAGCTGGTCGCGGTCATGGGCAAGAAGACCATCACGATCAAAGACATCCTGTCCCTCAAGAAGGGGCAGGTCATCGAGTTGAACCGCTTCCCGAATGAGGCGATCGACCTGGTCGCCAACGGCAAGCTGATGGCCAAGGGAGAGCTGGTCGAGATCGACGGCAAGCTGGGCGTGCGCATCATCAAAATCTTCGAATGAAATATCTCCACCTCATGCTGGGCTGGGTCCTGACCTTGACGGCCCGGCCGCAAGGGCTCTTCGCCGCGACCCCCTCGCCGACCCCGCTCGCCTTGGGCGATCCTGCGGCCGAGTTCGGCGCCTCCTCGGTAGATTTTACCTGGCTTTTTCTCAAGATGGTCTTCGCGATGATCTTCGTGATCGCGCTTGCCATCGTGATCATTCGGTTTATTATCCCCAAATTGACGTTCAACCGCGGTGCCGCGGCCCGATCGGACCTGCGAATCGTGGACCGCGTCCCGCTCGACGCCCGCAAATCCCTCTATATCCTGCAGGTCGAGGGACGGCGGTTGCTGATCGGGGCCAGCGAGCACCATGTCGGTCTAATCGCCGAATTGAAGGCGACCCGGGACGAAGACGATGACGAAGCTTAAGGACATTTTTCGAAAATACCGCAAGTCCCTGGCCCTGGGGGCGGGCGTTTACGCGCTCTTTTGCCTCGCGGCCGGCGCCTTGTGGGCGCAGCAGGGGAAGTTCGACCAGCCGGTCAGCAAGCCCTTGATGATCCTTTTCGCCCTGGTGGCCCTGGCCCTGGTGCCGATCCTGCTGACGATGATCACCTCCTTCGTCAAGATCGCGGTGGTCCTCGCCCTGATCCGCAACGCCCTGGGCACGCAGCAGATTCCCCCCAACCAGATCATCACCGGCCTGGCGATGATCCTCACCGTCTACATCATGATCCCGGTGGGCGTCGAAATGTACCGCCAGACGGAAGGCGTCATTCAGACCACCAGCACCCAGGGCCTCTTCTCGACGGCGACGGTGGGCCTGCTTCAGGAAGCGTTGAACAAGGGCAAAGAACCGATGCGGGCATTTTTGAAGAAGAACACCGGCGAGAAGGACCTCACCATGTTCTATTCGCTGGCGCGGAAGATGCGGAAGGCCGAGGACCGAGATTCGGTGGGCAAAGACGATTTTCTGATCCTGATCCCGGCCTTCGTGATCAGCGAGCTCTCCGAGGCCTTTCAGATCGGCTTCGTCATCTTTTTGCCCTTTTTGGTTATCGACATGGTGGTTGCCAACATCCTGCTGGCCTTGGGCATGTTTCAGCTCTCTCCGGTGACCGTGTCGCTGCCCTTCAAGCTCTTGTTGTTCGTTTTGGTCGACGGCTGGTATTTGATCGCCCGCGGCCTGATCCTGGGATACACTTAAGCGGGGTTCGATTATGGAAAGCTACATCCTCGCCATCGGCAAACAAGGGCTTTTTCTCACCCTGATCCTCTCCGCGCCGGCGGTGTTGGTGGCCCTGATCGTCGGCCTCCTGATCAGCTTGGTCCAAGCCACCACCCAAATTCAGGAGCAGACCCTGACCTTCGTCCCGAAGCTGGTGGGCGTCTTCGTGGTCCTGGCCCTGACCGGTCCCTGGCTGATGGCCCAGATGATCGCCTTTACGAAGAGCCTCCTGGAGGGTTTTCCCAACTACATCCATTGAGAGGTTCCCGGCGGATGTTAAGCTTCACCACATCCCAGGCCTTTCTCGACCGGCTGGGCCTGCACATCGACCTGTTCCGTTACCTGCTGATCGGCGGCTTGATCTTCACCCGTATCTTCGTCCTGGGCCTGTTCGTGCCTTTCCTCGGCGGGAGGCCGGTGCCAGGTCGCATCCGCATCACGATCGCCTTTACCCTGACGATGTTCTTATACATCCCCGTCTCGGGCGCCGCCCCGCCCTCCATCCCCCAAACCGGCGGGGTCCTCTTCGCCTTCTTTCTCAAGGAGATGCTGGTCGGCATCCTGCTCGGCATGCCTCTGGCCTTTATGTTTTACGGGATCCAGTCCGCGGGCAACATGATCGACAACCAGCGCCAGCTCGCCAACGCGCGCATCTTCAACCCCGCCCTCGGCGCCCAGGCCTCGCTGTTCGGCGTCTTTTTCTACCAGGTGGCCCTGGTATCCTTCATCACCATCGGGGGGCACCGGATGTTCATCCAGGGCCTGGCCCAGAGCTTCGAGACGGTGCCGGTTTTGGGATTACCGCCCGTTCAGGAGGGTTTAACCCCCCTTTTGGAACTGATGATCCGCCTGACGGCGGATACCCTGGTCATCTGCCTTCAGCTTTCGGCCCCCATTTTGGTGGCCATTTTTATCGCCGACCTGATTCTGGGCCTGACCAATCGCGTGGCCCCCATGATCAACGTTTTCGAAATGGGCTTTAATATCAAGGGGTTCGTGGGGATGGCCCTGGCCTACGTCAGTTTTCCCCTGATCTATGGGCAGATGAAGGTCTGGTTTCTCAAGACCCTCACGGCCATCGAACAGATCCAAAATTTGTTTCTAAAATGACACGGCGCGCTAATCGTGGGATCCTCGCCGATGCGACTAGCCGGCCCCAAGGAAACTCGTTAAAATGACCCTGTAAATTTAAGATTTCGCGAAGCAACTCCCTCTTCGGGGCGACCCGATAAAAAGGGGGAGGCGAGGTATATCTTTTTAAGGAGAGCCGTGATGAGTGGCCCGATCAAAAACGACACAAAAACCCGGCAGCGCGAACACGAAGAAGAGTGGCAAGCCGAGCAGGATTACGTCGATTATGCGGATTACAATTTTGACGGGCCGGAGGATGTGGGGGACTTTCCGGAATATCCCAGCGGGCCCACTTATCCCACCTCGGGGCAAGCGCCCAATCCCTACGGACCCGGGGCCTCGGGGCCGGGAAGCAAAAATCTAGCGAGCGGCGGCGGCTTTGGATCCCCTTCGGGTAGCCAGGCCCAGGCCTACATGCAAGACCTCATCAAACAGGGCCTGAGCAACACCCAGATCAAGCAGCAGATGCAGGCCATGTACGGCTATACCCCCAGCGACACCGACATCAAATACGCCAAAGAGGGCATGGGCGGCTTCGACGGCATGCCCGGGCAGTACTACCAATATTCGAATACCCCCCAAGGAAAGGCCTTGTCGAAGGCCTACGGGACCCCCGGTTTCCAGCAGTGGATGGACCAGCAGCAGCAGGCCCAGGACGCGAAGTCCATGGCCCGCGACATGAGAAAGAAGGAAGGGGAGGCCAAGGTTAAAATCCACATGATCTTGCTGCAGATCATGATGGGCGATCTCGTCGGCGCCCTGCGTTCCTATTCGCTTCTGATGGAACGCGACTTGCGCGCCTTCAGCCGCATGATCGTCAAAAAGCTCGACGGCGTCCGCAAGGCCCGCTCGATGGTCATCCGAAATTTCGCCCGCAAACCGCCGCCCCGCGCCTACGCGGGCCAAAACCCCCAGACGGCCGCTCGGGCCCAGGACCGCTCTTCGAAGTACACCCAGTTCGTCCAGATGAGCACCCAGCTCATGAACGAACTGCAAAACACCGAACGCGAGTTGGTCGACGCGCTGCAGTCCCAAAAGCGGGATTTGGACAACTTCCTGCAGAGCTATGCGAGCATGCGCGACGACGACAAGCGCGTCGCCGAGCGCGTCATGACCTCGCGGTAAGACCTAATGAGAGGCTCTCGCGGAGCCTCGGGGAGGCGGCGAAGGCGTCGGGGAGACAATCAGGCAAGACTTAAGGATTTACTGGGGTTTTTTGTTGAAGCCCGGTCGGCTTTAGCGCTAGCATAAGTCGTTATGGTCATTCCCAAAACCCCCAGCGGCCCGGGTGCGGCTTCCGATTCCCCCGGAAAGACTCCGGACGGCTCCTCAAGTCCTCCATGGCTGAACGCGCTTGGCGAGCTGCTCGATAAGATCGATCCTAAGGACTCCGAAAAAGCCCTCAAGGACCTCGAAGAGTTTATCAACGGCGACGCGACTTGGGCGCAGGTTCAAGGGATACCCCAGCAAATGCTGCTGGATGTCGCCGAGAGGGGGTACCTGAAGTTCAAGGGCGGGCGCTTGAAGGACGCGGAGGTGATATTCAAGGGCCTCTCCATTCTGGACCACAAGACCGCGTACTACCATACGGCCTTGGGGGCGATTTACCAGAAGCAAGAGAATTACCTGGACGCCCTAGCCGAATACACGGTGGCGGTGGAGCTTGATCCCGAAGACACCACCGCCTACGTCAACCGCGGCGAAATTTATTACCTGCTGGGGCTCGAGGACGAACCCCTTCAGGACTTTGACAGCGCGATCAAGCTCGACCCCGAGGGCAAAGATCCTTGGGCAAACCGGGCGCGCTTTTTGAAAAAGCAGGTGCTCGAAGAATTGGCGGAGATCAAGGCCGCCGAGGCGCCGAAGCCTTAAGGCCGAAAGACCGGTCAAGGCCGGCCGGGCAACAGGAGTAAACGATGGCCAAGACGACGATACGAGATTCGTTCAATATTCAGGCGCAGATGCAGGCCTCTCTCAAGGAAGCCGGCATCGAAAATCGCGCCGCCCTCGATAAACTGATGTCGTCGACGACGATCGAGAAGATCCTCTCCGACGCCCCCGCCGTCTACAATTACTTCAAGCTGGCCAACATCGGCCTTTGGGCGATGATCGAGCCCAAAGACCTTCGCGAGGTTCGCGGCGCCATGCCGACGCCCGAGGAATACCGTCCTTACTTCGACAACCAAACGCCGCAGCCGACGCCTTATTTCAATTTCATCCCATATCAAGACTTCTTCGACCCGCAGGCCTTGGGGCAGAAGGCCGGCTTCAAGCCAGAACAGACCGCGGCCCTGACGATGCTCCAGCAAGAGCCCGCCGGCGGCGGTTCCGCGGCCTCCTGGCAGGACGTGGAAGGGCAGGGCGAGGGAAATTACGGCGGTGGCCCGGCCGGCGGTGCCGGCAAGGCCATGAGCACCGGCACCCCCTATTACGGCGGCGGTACGGGCAAGGCGATGGGCACCGGTGGCGCTCCGCAGAGCAAGAGTTTGGCGCCGCCCCCTCCGCCTCCCGGGATGGGCGGGGCGCCGGGCGGTTTTCCCCCGCCTCCTCCTGGACCCGGCGCCATGGGCGCCGGCGGCGGCATGCCTCCGGGTTGGGATCCCAGCGCGGGGACCCAGTGGGCGCGCGATTACGTCGACACCTATCTTGCCAACGACCCCAACTACCATGGCTTCCAGGCCCTGTTCGGCCGCAGCGACATGACCAACAACATGATCGCCGGCTTGATGGAGGAGCAGGCGCGCGAAGATCAGATCAAGCAGAAAATCTTGACCGAGCTGCAGACCCTGGACCCGCGCACCCCCGAGGGGGCGCGCCGCATCACCATGCTCAATTACGAAATGCAAGAGATCAACCAGAGCCGCAGCATGCGCATGGACAAGATGATGACCGTCAAGCGGTACTTCAACGAGTTTGTCAGCGTATTCAAGGATCTGATGGACATTAAGAACCGCAGCCTGGATACCATCAGCAAGAACATGCGGCAGTAGCGAATTTTCTTAGCGGACGTTTTTCGAAAAAATTGTGGCAGACAACGAGAACCTACCTGTGCCGATGACCGCCGAAGAGCGGGGAGCGAGCAAATTGCACGATCCCACGCCCCAAAGGCGGAAGTACGTCATCGAGCTGCTCTACAAGTTCATGACCAACCAGATCTCCTTCGCCCAGATGACGGGGATCAATCAAAAGGACCTCTACCTGCTCTCCGAGGTGGGTCACGTCAAGCTGAAGCACGGCCGAGTCGACGAGGCGAAGCGCATCTTCGACTGCTTGGTCCAGATCGACCACAAAAACCCCTTCTATCACGCCTGTCTCGGCTCGATTTACCAGAAGATGAACAAGTTCGTGGACGCGGTCTACGAGTTCTCCGAGGCGCTCAAGTACAAGAAGGACGACGTTTCCGCCCTGGTCAACCGCGGCGAGATCTACCTGATTCACAAGAATTTCAAGAAGGCGGCCGAGGATTTTCGCGCCGCTATTTTGTTGGATCCGCTCGGCAAGAATACCTTCGCCAACCGCGCCCGCTCGCTGGTCATCGCCATCAAGCGGAATTTACAGGCGCAGAAGGCCGTGGCGGGCAAGGCCTCGCCCGCGGCGGCCGTGCCGGGGCTTCCGGGTGCCGTACCGGCTCCGGGCGGACGGCCCGCACTGCCGGCGCGCGGCAAGCCGATGCCCAAGGGGCGCTGATCCTTCCGCCGTTTCTTCGAAATTTACCGCCTAATCCTCTTCGTCGTCGTCCGGCGCGTTGATTTCGTACTTCTTCAGTAGATTTCGGAGGTGTTTTCGGTCGATCTGGGCCTCGCGGCTGGCGCGGCTGACGTTGTAGTTGTTCCGCTTGAGGAGTTCTTCCAGGTAATCCTTCTCGAAGATCTCGACGACCTTTTGCTTGGCTTCTTTGAAAGGCAGGGAGGTGTCGACGCTCATCTTCTCGGTGGGCTCGACCATTTGCTCCATCTCTTGGAAGACGTAGCTCAGGTTGGAGGCGCTGATCGTGTCGCTGTCGGCCATCGATACAACGCGCTCGATGACGTTGGCCAGCTCGCGGACGTTGCCGGGCCATTGGTAGCGCTGCAAAAGCTTGAGGGCGTCGTCCTCGACGCGCACCACCTTGAGGCTGCCGTCGGGCAGGCGGTTGAAGCGGCCGTGCTCGAGGAATTTCTTGATGATCAGCGGGATGTCCTCGGAGCGCTCGCGCAGGGCCGGGATGTGCACCTTGACGACCGAGAGGCGGTAGTAGAGGTCCTCGCGGAAGCGGCCCTCGTCGACCTCCTTGCGCAGGTCGCGGTTGGTCGCGCAAACCACGCGAACGTCGAGGTCGATCTTCTCGTTGCTGCCGACCCGCTTGATCTCGCGCTGCTCGAGGGCGCGCAGGAGCTTGGGCTGTAGGTCGAGCGTGAGCTCGCCGATTTCGTCCAAAAAGACCGTGCCGCCATAGGCCGCTTCGAAGGCGCCCTTGCGCTGTTTGATCGCCCCGGTGAAGGCGCCTTTTTCGTGGCCGAAGAGCTCGGACTCGATGAGGGTGGGGGCCACCGCGGAGCAGTCGAAGACGATGAAGGGCTTGTCCTTGCGCAGGCTGGCGCCGTGGATGGCGCGGGCGACCAGCTCTTTTCCGGTGCCGGTCTCGCCCTCGATGATGACGGTCGCCAGACTGGGAGAGACCTTTTCGAGCAGCGAGAAGATCTGCCGCATCTTCCGGCTTTTGCCGACCAGCTCGCCGAATTGCTGGTTGGGCGAGGGTTCGATGCGGACCTTCTCGTCGAAGGCGACGAATTCGATCTCGGTATTGCCGATCTTGATCACGTCGCCGGGGCTTAGGTAGGCCTCCTTGACGCGCAGGCCGTTGATGAAGGTGCCGTTGGTGCTGTTCAGATCCTTCAACAGGTAGGAGTCCGCCGTCATTTCGATCTCGACGTGGTGGCGGCTGACGGTGTTGTCGAGCAGGGCGACCTCGTTGTCCTCTTTTTTGCCGATGCGGGTGATCTTGCGGTTGAGGTCGAACTTTTTCTTTTCGTCCGGGCCGGTGATGACGCGCAGCTGGCACTTGCGCAGCGAGACCACGTCGCGGGTCTCTTCCATTTCTAGCAATTGGGTTTGCGGTTCGAATTCGCTGTTGGACATGTCGGGACCTTACAGTTTTTTCAGGTTGGCCATGAAGGATTTCGTTCCCTCGCCGACGGTGAAGCTGGTCGACCAGGTCTCATAGCCGTCTTTTTTGACGGTGATCGTGTGCGTGGTGGCCGGCCGCAGGCCCTTGATGCGCAAGGGGGTTGTCTTCTGCGGCTGTCCGTTGAGCAGGACCATCGCGCCGGGCGGGTTGGAGTCGACCACGACGATGCCGGCCGCCCCGGAATCGGCGCTGGTGCCGCCGAGGTTGATCGTGCCCAAATTCCTGGTCTCGCCGGGACGCAGCGTCACGACCTTGGTGACGGTGGACAGGCCGCTCTTGCTGACCGTGATCTCCAGCGGCGAACCGGCCGCCACCTTCCATTTGCCCGGCGCGCTGCCCTTGCGCACGCCGTTGATGAAGACGTCGGCGCCCTTGGGATTGCTGCTCAAGGCGACGAAGGTTTCGCCGCCGGTTTCGGTCTCTTTGCCGGCCTGTTTTTCCTTTTCCCTTTGGGCCTGGGCCTCTTTCTCGCGCTGCGCCTGGGCTTCCTTCTCTCTTTGGGCCTGCTTTTGCTTGTCGGCCTCCTGCTGGGCCTTCAATTTGTCGGCCTGCTGCTTCTGCGTATCGGTCTCTTTGCCCTGTTGTTGCTGTTGGGCCTGCTTTTGCCGCTCCAACTCCAGTTGTCTTTGCCGCTCCTGTTCCTGCTTGAGCTTTTCTTGGGCGATCTGGTCGGGGGTTTTTTCCTCCACCTTGACCAGCCGCTCCTGCAGGGAGGCGCCGGCCTTGTCGCTTAAGTCGATGGAGCGGACGATGTCTTGATAGCCCTGCCGGGCCAGCCGGATGGTGTAACGCTTGCCGACTTCCTGGTCGGGAAGGGTGGCCGGGGTGCTGAGCCCCGTATCGTTGCTGTTGAGGTAGATCCGGGCCCCCGCGGGGTTGCTGCCGACGCGGATCGGTGCGAAGAAGATCTCCTCGAGCTTTTTGTTAAAATCCATCGGTTCGATGGAATAGACCGTGACACGCTCTTCGATGGGGCGGTGCTTGTCCAGCTCGAGCTTGACCGAATAGGTCTGGGAGAGCGGGAGGTCCTCGAGGGTCGCCGGGCTGACCTTGCCCGTGTCCTTGCCGTCGACGAGGATCTTGGCTCCGGGCGGCGTGGTGACGACCTTGATGGTGCCGACCGGAATGACCTCGAGGGTCGGGGTCAGGGAGACGGGATTGGGGTCGATCAGCGTGACGGTCTTGGTCCAGTCCTTGAATTTGGGCTTTTTGAGGGTGACCTTCTGCGGCTCGCCGACCTTGACGTCCTTTAGGGTGGCCGGAGTCGCCAGTTTGGTCTCGCTGTCGTTGAGGAAGACCTGGGCGCCCTCCGGAGTCGAGTTGATCTGTAGGACCCCGAAGACCTCGGGAGGCGGCGGGGGCGGCGGCTTGAACCAATCGGTCTTGAAATAGAGGCCCGCCGCGGTGCCGATCAAAAGCATGGCGGCGATGGGGTAGGCCAGCCATTTTTTCGACTTGGCGGGCTTGGGTTCTTTGGTGGGCTTCGCGGCCTTGGGCTTGGCCTCGGTGGTGGCCGGTTTAGGAGCGGCCGCCGGGACCTTGGCCGCCGGCTTGGGAGTCGGCGTCGGCTCGAGGGTTTGGCCGGTCCGGGTGATCTCGGGGAGCTCCTCGTCCTGACCCGAGATGAAGGACTCGATGAAAGTCTGGGTCGGCTGCTTGTCGACGATGCCGCCCGTCACCTCGTCGTTGTCGCGATGGACGAGGTTCTCCTGCGCCACCGCGTCTATCATGATGGAGCGGGTCTTGGAGTCGATCGATATCTCTTCTTTCTTGGGGGTGGTCTTGGTCTCGATCTCCTGGGCGAAGACCTTGCGCATCAAGCCGGAGAGCTTGCGCGGGGTGAAATCGATGTAGGTCGAGTACAAATAGCGCGTCAGGTCGATCTGCATGTCGCCCGCGTTGTCGTAGCGGTCCTTCACCGAATAGGCGAGGGCCTTGGCCAGGATCTTGCGCAGCGGCATGGGGATCGAGTCGGGGAAAGAGTTTTCGGTGAGCCGCGTGGTTCGGATTTTCTTGAGCACCTCGAACTGGGTCTCGCCCGTGAAGAGCTTCTCGCCGGTGAGCATCTCGTAGAGGATCAGGCCGGTGGAGAAGATATCGGTCTTGCGGTCGATGGGTTTGCCCAGGGCCTGTTCGGGCGACATGTAGCTGATCTTGCCCTTGAGGATGCCCGCCATTGTGTGGCTGATGTTCATCGCGGCCTTGGCGATGCCGAAGTCGACGATCTTCACCTCGCCCTCGAAGCTGAGCAGGATGTTCTGCGGGCTGATGTCGCGGTGGACGATATTGAGCGGCTTGCCCTCGTTGTCCTTCTTGGAATGCGCGTAGTCGAGGCCCTTGCAGGTCTCGCTCAAAATGTAGACGACGATGTCCTCGGTGAATTTTTCGCCGACTTCCTTGGCCCGGTTCATCACTTCGCGGAGGTTGATGCCGTTGATGAACTCCATCGAGATGAAGTAGTCCTCGCCGACCTTGCCCAGGTCGTAGACCTGCACGATGTTGGTGTGCGACAGCAGCACCGACAGCTTGGCCTCGTCGACCAGCATGTTGATGAACTCTTTGTCGACCGCGCAGTGGGGGAGGATGCGTTTGATGGCGAGGATCTTCTCGAAGCCGTCCACGCCGAAGGTCTTGGCCTTGTAGATCTCGGCCATCCCGCCGGTGGCGAGCTTTTCGATCAAGAAGTACTTCCCGAAGGGTTTTGGATGAAATTCAGCCATGCCTGCCTACAAGGTAAAAAAGTAAATCAACAACAGCACCGCGATCGCCATCGCCCCGAAGCCCAGATAGTAGGACCAAGCCAAGCCGGCCCGGACGACCTTCAGGGACTCGACCCCGGCCTCCGCCGGGGAACCCCCGGTCGCTGCCGGCGCGGGAGGGGCGGCCTCGTGTTGCTGGGGACGAGCGACCGTCAAGAAGGTTCCCTTGACCAATTGGTCGACGACGATGTCCTCGCCGGGCCGCCGGCTGATGTAGCGCATGCCCTCTTGCCGGCTGAGCGCGACCTGCGCCCCCTTGATCAAGGTGCCGTTCGCGAGGGTGATGTCGACCTCCAGCAGCGCGCTGTCGCGGTGGGTGCTGACGCCGCGATAGGTGAAGGCGCTGATCTGGTTCGAGGCGATCTTTTCGCTGACGAATTTGCGCGGGTCTTTGGAGAGCAGTTGGACGAAGTCGGAACTCTCCCCGAAGCTGTCCTTGTTCTCTTGGCCCTGGGCGCCGCCTTCGTCGCGCTTTTTGTCCTCCTTGGTCTCTTTCGTGGCGCCGATCATCCAGGGATCCACCGGGCGCGATTTTTCGATTCGATCCACCACGGGAAGATCCTTCCGAACCGAGGTTGGGCCAGCGGGGCGGACGTTTAGGTGCCGCCGGAGCCGCCGACTTTGGCCGCCGGCTTTTCGGCGGGGGTCGACCCCTTCGCCTTTCCCTTGCCCGATTCCGCGGGTTTGGAGCTGGAATAGCCGTCCTTGTACCAGCCTCCGCCCTTGAGGGCGAAGGAGGTTTGGGAGATCAGCCTTTCCAGCTTGCCCCCGCAATTCTTGCATTTTTTCAAGGGCTTATCGCTGACCTTTTGGAGCTCTTCGAAGTGTTTGCCGCACTGCGTGCAGGCATACTCATAGACCGGCATAAGTCCCGTTACCTTCGTCCCTCAAACATCCATTTTTGAGAGACGCCTGATTGCACCTTTTTAAATTCTATGGAGGCCATTGGCAAAAAAGCAACTAAATTCTTGGGTTTAGGATTCGTGGAGACTCAAGACCGCAGCCGCCGCCTCCTCCGGTTTGAGGCCTTGAATCTCCACCCATTTGCTACGACTTTTCTCCCCGCGCAAGATCTTTATATTTTGGCGTGGGAGGCGGAACAGCGCGCGCAGCAGGTCGACGAGGGCCTCGTTGGCCTTGCCGTCTTCGGGGGCGGCGTGCAGCTTGACCTTGAGGGCATCGCCCTCGGGTCCGACGATCTTGTTTTGCGAGGATTTGGGTTGAACGCGTAGCGCCAGACGGCAGCCGCCGGGCACCGCCCGCAGCCAGGGCGGGAGGGGGCTCACCCCGCCACCATGAGCTTTTGTCCGTAATAGATCATCAGGGAGATGACGAAATTCTGCATCAGGACGATCAGCAGGAACACGATGAGGGGCGTGAAGTCGATGCCGGTGCGGAACATCGCCCGCGGCATCAGGTTGCGGATCGGACGGAAGATCGGCTCGGTGGATTGGCGGAGGAACCGCACGATGGGATTGTGGGGATCGGCGTTGACCCAGCTGACGATGACCGCGCCCAGGACGATGTATTGGTAGATCGTCAGGAGGATCGACAGCACCTTGGCGACGCTGACCAGCAGGGATCCTAGCGGGTACATTCGTTTTGCTCCCTAATTTCGGCGGCGCGCCGTGTCGCGGCGGCCACGGCCTCGGCGAAGATGGCCCGCAGGCCGCGCGCCTCCAAGACCTTGAGGCCCGCCTCGGTGGTGCCGCCCTTGGTGGCGACGTGCTGGATCAAGGCCTGCGCCTCGTGGCCCGATTCGGCCAGCATCCGGGAGGCCCCCAAAAGGGTTTGAACGGCGAGGGCCTTGGCCTGATCCGGCTTCAGTCCCGCGAGTCTTCCCCCCTCGATCAGGCCCAGGGCGACCAGGTAGACGAAGGCGGGTCCGCTGCCGCTCAGGCCCGTGACGCCGTCGAGCAGGGTCTCCCTTGGAACCGCGATGGATTTTCCCATGGCCGCGAAAATCTTTTCGGCGCGTTTGCGAAGCGCGGGAGGGATTCCGGGCGCGAAATAGACGCCGGTGGCCCCGGCGCCCAGCAGGGCCGGGGTGTTGGGCATGAAGCGGATCAGGGAGGGGTTGGGGCCCGCCCAGCGCCGCAGGCTTCGCGTGGAGACGCCCGCCATCATCGAGAGCAGGGCTTGGCCCTTGCGTAGGTCCGGGGAGAGGCCCTTCAGCACCTCCGCGGCGTGAAAGGGCTTGGTGCCGAGCCAGACCCACTCGCAGCGCCTTGCGACCTCGGCGTTGTCGGCGGTCGTCGCGACGCGGAAACGCCGCGCGGCCTCGCGCAGGGCGGCGTTTGAAGGGTCGGAGACGAGCGTCTCCGAGGCCTTCGCCAGGCCCGAGCTCAGCATGCTGCCCAAGATGGCCTGGGCCATCTTGCCGATGCCGATGAAGCCGTGGCGGTATTTGGATTTCAGTTTCATGGTTGTCTCGGTCCGAACAGCGCGGTGCCGATTCGCACCCAAGTCGCGCCTTCTTCGACGGCGACCTCGAAATCTTGGCTCATGCCCATCGAGAGCTCCGTCATGGGGTCCTGAAAGAAGCCCGTCCGGTTGCATTCGTCAAGCAGGGATTTCAGCCGGTGGAAATAGGGGCGGACGGCCTCGGCGGGTTCGAGGGCCGGCGGGATCGCCATCAGGCCGCGCCAGGCGAGGCCGGGCAGGGCCGCGTAGTCCCGGAGTTCGCGGAGCAAGGCCCCGGCTTCGAGACCGCCCTTGCTCGCCTCCCCGCCGAGGTTGACCTCGAGCAGGGCGGACTGCGTCGCGCCGCGGGCCTGGCAGGCGGCGGAAAGCCTGCGGGCCAGCTTCAGCGAGTCCACGCTGTGCAGCAGGAAGGTCTGGCCGGCGACCAGGGCCGCCTTGTTGCTCTGCAGGTGCCCGATGAAGTGCCAGCGGAGGCCGGCCGCCAGCTCGGGGTCGAGGGCCGCGACGCGGGCGCGTTTTTCCAGCCACTCTTGGACGTAATTTTCGCCGAAATCCCGCTGGCCGCAGGAGGCGAGCTTGAGGATCTGCTCCGCGCTTTGGCCCTTTGCGACGGCCAAGAGCCGGACCGATCTGGGCTCGCGTCCGGCGCGGGCGGCCGCGGCCGCGATGCGGCGATGGATTTCGTGGAATCTCTCCTGCATGGGGCTCATGGGTCTCGACCTTCGGAATGCGTTGGGGGACGAGCACCTTTTTTGAGGGTTTTGTTGCCAAATATCAAGGCTTTGTGTAGCTTGCCCGCCATGTTCCGCTTCCGAAAATGCGCGCAATTCGCGGCTCCCTTCCTCGCCCTGGCCCTCCTGGCCTGCTTCGGCGGGGTGAAGAAAACCGGCAAGGTCGTCGATTATAAACCCGGCCGGGTGATCACCAAGAAGGGGTATTACGACGTCGGGCCCCTGTCCGATGGATGGTACCGGATCAAGCTCGGCATCGCCGCGATCAACTTCCGCAACGACGCCCTGGGCAGCACCATCAGCACCGACGCCTTCTGCGACCAGGCCTTCGACGACGCCCCGCTCAACGCCCTCACCGGACACCTGTTCGCGGGGCTCCAGGACATCAAAATCGAGAAGCAGACGCCCTTCATCATGGCCGACCGGGGGGCGCTGCGCACCTCGCTCAAAGCCACCCTCGACGGGGTTCCCGTGCGCATCGAGACGGTCGTCTTGAAGAAGGACTGGTGCCTCTTCGATTTCTACCTCGTCGGCCCGCCGGAAAAATTTTCGGCGGCGCTCCCCGACTTCGAGGCTTTTTTCCAGGGTTTCCAATTTACGGGGGAGATCTAGTTTATGGCCGAATCGGCTTCCATGCGCGTTACCGGGCTGGGGCAGGTCTTCGCCAAAGCGGGCGGGGGCTTCCTCTATTTGATGGATTACCTGGGCGGGGTCGCCAAGCTTGCCGCGGTCTTTTTCAAGACCTTGGTGCGCAAGTCCTTTCCGTTGGGCGAGACCGTCAAGCAATTCGAGGAGGTCGGCATCAAGTCCGCCTCGCTCACCAACCTGATCGCCCTGTTCACCGGCCTGGTCTTGGCGGTGCAGTTCATCGTGGGCCTCAAGCGTTTCGGTCTGCAGCTCTACACCGGTCAGATCATCGGGATCGCCATCACCCGCGAGTTGGGGCCGGTGCTTACCTCGCTGATGATCGCGGCGCGCGTCGGCGCCGGCATTACCGCCGAGCTGGGCTCGATGAAGGTCACCGAGCAGGTCTCCGCCGTCGAGGCGATGGGCGCCAACCCCATCCAAAAGCTCGTGGTGCCGCGCGTCGTGGCCACGACTCTCTGCGCCCCCATCCTCACCGTCGTCGCCGATTTCATCGGCATCATCGGCGGCATGATCATCACCACCGCCGACACCGGGGTCGGAGCCCGCTACTACCTCAACCAGATCACGACCACCGTCCAGATGATCGACTTCGGCAGCGGGATCGCGAAGACCTTCTTCTTCGGGTTCTTCATCGGCATCATCGCCTGTTACCAGGGCTTGGTCACGACGGGGGGCACCGAGGGCGTCGGCCGTTCCACGACCCTGTCGGTGGTCTATAGCTCGATCTGCATCTTCATCTCCGACTTCTTCCTAACCAAGCTTTTTTTGCTGTTCTAGGTTTCGCATGGACGCCTTCATCCGCTTCCAACATATCAAGAAGTCCTTCGATGAAAAGGTGATTTATACCGACCTGAACCTCGACATCTTTAAAGGCGAGACGATCACCATCATCGGGGGCTCGGGGACCGGAAAGAGCGTCATGCTCAAGCTCCTGCTGGTCCTGTTGCGACCGGATTCCGGCGAGATCTTCTTCGACGGAGAGGACGTCCTGAAGATCGACGAGGACCAGTTGATCGGCGTCCGCAAGCGGGTCGGCATGCTCTTCCAGGGCGGGGCGCTGTTCGATTCGATGACGGTGTTCGACAACGTGGCCTATCCGCTCTACGAGCATTTCAAGGACTACAGCGAGGAGAAGATCGCCAAGATCGTCCACGAGAAGCTCGAGGTCATCGGCCTGCCGGACACCGCCGACATGATGCCCTCGGATCTATCCGGCGGCATGAAGAAGCGCGTGGCCCTGGCCCGCGCCATCGCCACCGACCCCGAGGTCATTCTCTACGACGAGCCGACCACGGGCCTGGATCCGACCAACACCAACCGGATCAACGATCTGATCTTGGACCTGCAGAAACGCTTCAAGGTGACGTCCATCGTCGTGACTCACGACATGGCGAGCGCCTTCAAGGTCAGCGACCGCCTGGCCTTGCTTTACGACAAGAAAATCGAATTGGTTGGAACGAAGGCGGAAGTCGAACGTTCCACCAACGAAGTCGTCCGGAAGTTCATCTCCGGACAGATCGGGGAATAGCCATGAAAGTCAAAACCTCCCAGCAAGTCCGCGTCGGCATTTTCGTCTTTATCGGCCTGGCGCTTTCGATGGTGGTCATATTTCTTCTGGGCGGAGGGTTCACTTTTCTTGCCCGGCAGTACCATCTCTACGGCCATTTCAAGGACATCAGCGGGCTGCGTCTGGACGCGCCCGTCTTCCTTGCGGGCATCCAGGTGGGCAAGGTCGACCAGATCGTCTTCCCCAAGGACCTCAACCAGCGGGAGGTCATTGTCAAACTGCTGATCCAGAAGCAGTACCAAGACCGGATCCGCGAGGATAGCCAGGCCAGCGTCACCACCCAGGGTCTTTTGGGCGACAAGGCGATCTTCATCAGCATGGGAAGCCCCGACCACGCCGAGCTGAAGGAGGGCGAGACCCTCAAAATCAAGGCAGGTCTCTCGCTGGAGGCGATTTCCGACCGCGGCACCGAGTTGATCGACAACATCAATAAGCTCGCCAAGAACATCGACGGACTGGTCGAGGACGTGAAGACCAAGGAAGGCATGGTCCATGCCCTGATCTACGACACGGAGGGCAAGGAGATCGTGAAAGACCTTTCCCGCCTGACCAGGACGGCCCAGTCGGTGGTCCAGCAGGTCCAGTCGGGCCGCGGCATGCTTCACGCCCTGATCTACGATCCGGTGCGCAAGGACATCGGCAAGGCCTTCTCGCAGACCGCCGATAACCTCCAATCGGCCTCGAAGAACTTCGACTCGATCAGCACGACGATCGCGAAGGGCGAGGGCAGCGTCGGAGGCCTGATCAACGACCCCACGGTCTACTACGACTTGATGACCTTGCTTGGAAAAGCGAACCGTAATAAACTATTGCGCACCGTCATCCGCGCGACCCTCGCGACCAACGAAAAAGATCTCATCGAGAAGTGATTCTTTAGCGCCGCCAAACTATTGCATTGCGCGGTCTCCCGGGCATGCTATAATTTGCCTAGGGAATACGCTGCGTTGTGTCACCTCTCCCTCATTTGGATGGCTGGACCTGCTTTGACAATTCGATAATCCGTTGCCCGCAAGGGAGCCAAACGTCCGTCGCTTCATCGGAAAGAAAGAGGAGGCTGTGTTATGACGTCCGCATCGACCTTGATGGCTGAATTGCGCAATCTGCACGATGTCCGCGGTTATCAAGATCTGAACTGGGAAGGGAGCTTTGAAGAGTACCTAGAAATCGCCCGCCGCAACCCCAAGGTGGTCCGTTCCGCCTTTCAGCGGGTCTACGACATGATCGTGGCCCAGGGGACCGAGGAGTATAAAGAATACAAAAAGAAAATCATCCGCTACAAGTTCTTCGAGGACCCCTTCGAGAACGGCAAGGACGGCGTCTTCGGCCTGGATCTGCACCTGATGAAGCTGGTCCACCTCTTCAAGTCCGCCGCGAAGCGTTATGGAGCCGAAAAGCGGATCTTCCTGCTTCACGGACCGGTCGGGTCTTCCAAGAGCACCATCGCCCGCCTGCTCAAGAAGGGGGTCGAACACTACTCCCGCACGCCGGAGGGCGCCCTCTACACCTTCAAATGGGTCAAGCACCCCTCGGTCGACGCCCAGGGCATCTTCGGGGCCGCCGACGAAATTCCCTGCCCGATGCACGAAGAACCCCTTCGACTGATTCCGCCGGAATTCCGTTCCAAGGTTGTCGACGAGCTGACCCGGGTCGCGAAGGGCGAGTTTAAGATCGAAGTCGAAGGGGATCTGGATCCCTCCTGCCGCTTCATCTTCAACGGCCTGCTCAAACTCTACCAGGGCGACTGGGCCAAGGTGATCGACAACCATATCCGGGTCAAGCGACTGATCTTGAGCGAGAAGGACCGCGTCGGCATCGGAACCTTCCAACCCAAGGACGAGAAGAACCAGGATTCCACCGAGCTGACCGGGGACATCAACTACCGCAAGATCGCCGAGTACGGCAGCGAGTCCGACCCCCGCGCCTTCAACTTCGACGGCGAGTTCAATATCGCCAACCGCGGGATCGTCGAGTTCATCGAGGTCCTCAAGCTGGACGTCGCCTTTCTCTACGACCTATTGGGCGCCTCGCAGGAGCACAAGGTCAAGCCGAAGAAGTTCGCCCAGACCGACATCGACGAAGTCATCCTGGGCCACACCAACGAGCCCGAGTACCGCAAACTGCAAAGCAACGAGTACATGGAGGCCCTGCGCGACCGCACCGTGAAGGTCGATATCCCCTACGTCACCCGTCTCGGCGAGGAGATGAAGATCTATCAGAAGGACTTCAATTCCGAAAAGATCCAGGGCAAGCACATCGCCCCGCACACCATCGAGATGGCCGCGATGTGGGCGGTGCTCACCCGCCTCGAGGAGCCGAAGAAGGCCAACCTCACGCTGCTGCAGAAGCTCAAGCTCTACGACGGCAAGACGCTCAGCGGCTACACCGAGGACAACGTCAAGGAATTGCGCAAAGAGGCCACCCGCGAGGGCCTCGACGGGATCAGCCCGCGCTACATCCAGGACAAGATCAGCAACGCCCTGGTCAAGGACGTCGAGGGCTGCGTCAACCCCTTCATGGTGTTGAACGAGCTGGAGAGCGGACTGAGGCACCACGCCCTCATCCAAAACGAGGACAGCCGCAAGCGCATGATCGAGATGCTGTCGGTGGTGAAGGACGAGTACGAGGACATCGTGAAGAACGAGGTGCAGCGGGCGATCTCCAGCGACGAGGAGGCCATCAGCCGCCTCTGCGCCAACTATATCGACAACGTCAAGGCCTACACGCAGAGGGAAAAAGTGCGGAACAAGTACACCGGCCAGGACGAGGAGCCCGACGAGCGCCTGATGCGCTCGATCGAGGAGAAGATCGACATCCCCGAGTCCCGGAAGGACGACTTCCGTCGCGAGATCATGAACTACATCGGCGCCCTGGCGGTCGAGGGCAAGAAGTTCGACTACAAGACCAACGAGCGGTTGCACAAGGCCCTCGAGTTGAAGCTCTTCGAGGACCAGAAGGACAGCATCAAGCTCACTTCCTTGGTGACCAGCGTCATCGACAAGGAGACCCAGGAGAAGATCGACGTCGTCAAGTCGCGCCTGATCAACAATTACCGCTACTGCGACATCTGCGCGACCGACGTGCTCAACTACGTGGCCAGCATTTTCGCGAGGGGAGACATCAAAGGAAGTGCTTAAGTGCTTAAGTGCCGAAGTGCTTAAGTTAGAAGGGTACGGCAAAGGAAACTTAGACACTTAGGCGCTCAGGCATTTCGGCACTTGGGACGTATGGTTCTCAAGATCGAACAAGATTACAACCGCTTCAAGCAGATCGTCCGCGGGCGAATCAAGAAAGAGCTGCGCAAGTTCATCACCAACGGCGAGCTGATCGGCAAGCAGGGCAAGGACCTGATCAGCATCCCGCTTCCTCAAATCGACATTCCCCACTTCACCTTCGGCTCCCGGCAAAAAGGGGGGGTAGGGCAGGGCGAGGGAAACCCCGGAGACCCTCTGGGCGGCGATCCCCAGCAGGGCGACGATCCCCAGGCCGGCAACCTGCCCGGCGAGCACCTGCTGGAGGTCGACATCAGCCTGGAAGAGTTGGCCGAAATCCTGGGCGAGGAGCTGGAGCTGCCGCGCATCGAGCCCAAGGGCAAGTCCAACATCGTTCATTACCGCTCAAAATATTCCAGCCTGCGCCGCACCGGACCCGATTCCCTGGTCCACCGCAAGCGCACCTACAAAGAGGCCCTCAAGCGGCAGATCCTCGCGGGGACCTATCAGACCGAGCGGCCAATCATCCTGCCGATCCGGGAGGACCGGCGTTACCGCTCTTGGAAGGAGGAGAAGAAGCCCGAATTCAACGCGGTCGTCATATACATGATGGACGTCAGCGGTTCGATGGGGCAGGAGCAAAAGGAGATCGTGCGCATCGAGTCGTTTTGGATCGATACCTGGCTGCGCTCCCAATACGACGGCCTCGAGACGCGTTACATCATCCACGACGCGGTGGCCCGCGAGGTCGATCAGAATACCTTCTACCACACCCGCGAATCGGGCGGCACCATCATCTCTTCGGCCTACAAGCTCTGTCTCAAGACGATCGAGGAGGACTACGACCCCAACGAGTGGAACATCTACGCCTTCCACTTCAGCGACGGAGACAACTGGTCGAGCAACGACACCCAGGAATGCCTGGGTCTGCTCGCAAACCAGATGCTGCCCAAGCTGAACGTCTTCTGCTACGGCCAGGTGGAGAGCGAGTACGGCAGCGGGCAGTTTCTGCGGGACTTGAACGAGCGTTTCGATGAAAAGGAAGAGAAGGTTCTCTCCTCGCGGATCGAAAGCAAAGAGAAGATTTTCGACTCGATCAAGGCTTTTCTGGGGAAGGGGAAGTAGGCATGAGCACGCGGCTCACTCCCGAATTGGAAGCGATCCGTCGCGAGGTCGAGGGTTACGCCCAAGAGTACGGCCTGGATTATTTCCCCGTCATCTTCGAGGTGCTGGACTGGAACCAGATCAACATGGTCGCGGCCTACGGGGGATTTCCCAACCGCTACCCGCACTGGCGCTTCGGTATGGAGTACGAGCAGCTATCCAAGTCCTACGCCTATGGGCTCTCCAAGATCTACGAGATGGTGATCAACAACGATCCCTCCTACGCTTACCTGCTGCATTCCAACGCCGAAGTCGACCAAAAGCTGGTCATGGCTCACGTCTACGGGCATTCCGATTTTTTCAAAAACAACATCTATTTCGGTCAAACCAACCGCAAGATGATGGACGAGATGGCCAACCACAAGACCCGCGTCAAGAAGATGATCGACAAGCACGGGATGGAGGCGGTCGAGAACTTCATCGAAGTCGCCCTTAGCCTGGAGAACCTCATCGACACCCACGCCGCCGGCATCCGCCGCCGGCGCCCAGTTGAGGACGATCTCTCCGGGGAGAACGGCGAGCGTCCCTTGGTGTCCAAGCTCAAGAGCAAGGACTACATGGACAAGTTCATCAATCCCAAGGAGTTTCTCGAAGAGCAGCGGCTGCGTCTGGAAGAAGCCAAGATGCAGAAAAAGAATTTTCCCGAGAGTCCCGAGCGCGACGTCCTGCTCTTCCTGGTCGAGAACGCGCCCATGGAGCGCTGGCAGCGCGACATCCTCGAGATCATTCGCGAGGAAGCCTATTATTTTGTGCCTCAAATGCAGACGAAAATCATGAACGAGGGTTGGGCCTCTTATTGGCACTCGACCATCATGACCCAGCGGGCGCTCAAGCCCAGCGAATTCATCGACTACGCCGACCACCACTCGGGGACACTCGCCACCTCCCCGGGCCGTCTCAATCCCTACAAGATCGGGATCGAGTTGTTCCGCGACATCGAGGATAGATGGAACAAGGGCAAATTTGGGAAGGAGTACGACGACTGCGACGACATGGTCGAGAAAAAGCGATGGAACAAGAACCTGGGCCAGGGTCGCCAGAAGATCTTCGAGGTCCGTAAGATCTATTCCGACCTGACCTTCATCGACACCTTTTTGACCGAGGACTTCTGCCGCGAGCACAAGCTCTTCACCTTCGCCTACAATCCCAACAAGCAGGCCTACGAAATCGCCAGCCGCGAGTTCAAGACGGTGAAGGGCAAGCTGCTCGACGCCCTGACCAACCGCGGCCAGCCCTTCATCAGCGTGACCAACGCCAATTACCAGAACCGGGGAGAGCTTTACTTGGTGCACGAGCACCACGGGATCGACCTGCGGCCGGACTACGCCGAGGAGACCTTGAAGAACCTTCACATCGTGTGGAAACGGCCCGTCGCCATCGAGACGAAGGTCGACGGCACCGAGAAGATTCTCTATTACGACGGGAAGGCGTATCAGGAGTCGGATAAGAACCGGGAAGTGTAGGGGAGAACCTTGTGTTCACCCCTACGGACGCGTCAAGCGATCCAGCGCCTCTTGGTATTTTTCCGCGGTCCTGCGGACGATATCCTCGGGGAGGGTGGGCGGATTCGACTTCTTATCCCAGTTAATGGACGTGAGGTAATCCCGGACGAACTGCTTGTCGTAGCTCGGCGGGTTGGATCCGGTCTTGTATTGGTCGGCCGGCCAAAAACGCGAGGAATCCGGGGTCAGCAGCTCGTCGATGAGGATCAGCTTTCCTTCATAAGTTCCCAATTCGATCTTGGTGTCGGCGATGATGATGCCGCGGCTCAGCGCGTACTCGGCGGCGGTCGAGTAAATTTTTAGGCAGATATCCTTGGCCTGGGCGGCCAAGTCGGGCCCGATCAACTTTACCATCTCTTCGTAAGAGATGTTCTCGTCGTGCTGGCCTTTGGGGGCCTTGGTCGACGGCGTGAAGATGGGCTCGGGCAGCTTTTGCGCCTGCTGGATGCCGGCGGGCAGGGGGATGCCGCAGACGGTGCCCTGTTTTTTGTATTCTTCCCAGCCGCTTCCGACCAGGTAACCGCGGACGATCAACTCGACGGGCAGGGGTTTGGCCTTCTTGACGATGACGCTGCGGCCCTCGAGCTGGCGCAATTCGTCGGGATCCTTCGTCACGGTGCCGAGGACCCGAGGCAGGCTGTGGTTGGGAATCAGCGCCTCGGTTTTTTTCAGCCAAAAGTTGGAGAGCTGGGTCAGGATCACGCCCTTCCGTGGGATCGGGGTGGGCAGGATGTGATCGAAGGCCGAGATGCGGTCGCTGGCGACCAGCAAAAGGGCGTCGCCCAGGTCGTAGATGTCTCGGACCTTGCCGCGAAACAGGAGGGGTACGTTTTTCAAGTGGGATTCCAGCAGGGCTTCGCTCATGGCTTCAATCGACCTTCTCGGGCAGGGATTGTTTGACGGCGCGGACCTTGTTTTCGGCGATCTCGCGCAGGGCGGTCACGACGTCCTTGTTCTTGCTGTGGACGAGGCGGTGGCTGCCCTTGGTCAGCTGGCGCACCCGCCTGGCGGCTAAGTGCACGAGAGCAAAGCGGTTTTCGATGAATTGCAGACAGTCTTCAACGGTGACGCGGGCCATAAATAACCTTTATATAAGGACTTTTTTAAAACCGAGGTCGCTTATATGGCGCATCCCTGGAGGGATTTCAAGGGGATGTTTTTAGGAATTTAAGGGGGGTTTAAGGCGTCTCAAATGGTTTTCGACCAGAGAGAGGCGTTTTTCCAGGCCTTCGAGCCGGAGGTCCAAGCGGCGGAGGTGTTGGTTGCTGAAGATGTACTCCTGCTGCAGGTCCTCGAACTTCTTGTAGAGATCGTCGAAGCGCATGTTCATCTCGCTGCGAAATTCTTGGAGGGCCGTAGAGATCTTATCGTCGATCCGTGGTTCGATATAGTCGTCATAAAACGAGGCAAGCTGAATCCGCAGCATTTTCTGAAACCTGGGCTCGACTTGCGAATCGAGGAATTTCGTTTGCTTGTCGTCGATCATCTTTTGGAATCTGGGCTCGACGTAGGAGGTGTAGAACTCCATCTGCCGCTCGTCGATCATCTTTTGGAATCTGGGCTCGACGTAGGAGGTGTAGAACTCCATCTGCCGTTCGTCGATCAACCTGGTGATCCGAGGCTCTAAAACCTTTTCGTAAAAGCCTTCCAAGAGGCTCGGCATCACGTCTTGCAGCACCGAGGTAAGCTGCGAAACGGTAAGAGGTTTTTCGTTGGAGTCTTGGGATGTCATAAAGAGGGCCTTAGATCGGTCACTTATCTACTGCACCGAATAAAAATTCAAGGTTTGTCTTGCCTGAATGAAGGAATTACCGACCGAAAGACCGCACGATCGCCATTGTCGTCTCGTGCTCCTTGGAGATGAAGGCGTTGGCCAGTTCCAGGGAGGCCTGTTTGTTCTGGGCCACGTCCCGGATAAAGGTTTGCAGGACCGAGATGTCGTCGTTGATCTGTTCCATATCCAGCTTGATCTTCTGCAGATTCTTGCTTCCCTCCGCGTCATCCTTTTGGTTTTGAATGTCTTGGGCGAGCTTGCGCTTGTTGTCTTGCATTTTTTGGACCTTTTCCATCAGACAAGTGGTGATCTCGTTGGCGGTGGTCGCCTCCAAGTGGCTGAACAGCAACATGGCCAGCGAGATGTTGCCCGATCGCAGGGCCAGGAAGAGCAGATGGGCCAGCCGGTCGGCCCTGGCGTTTTGGCTCAAGGCCTCGCTCTTGGCCTGGCGGGCGGAGGTGCGGGCGAGGTCTTGCAAGGTTCCCTGCCGGATCTCTTGGCTCCAATCGACGGCCTGAAGCGTGAGGGGGTTGGTCTCCGGGAAGCGCCAACCGCCCTTGCCGGAGAATTGGATCTCCTCTAGGAAGGCCTCGAAACCCTCGCGCTCCGAGTCCGAGGGAGGCGAGGATTCCTGCAGGCGCGGGGAAACCGAATCCGCGGGACCTTCTTGCCAGGCCACCGCCCCCGCCGCGGCGATCTTGACCTCCCCGCCGTTCTGCAGGCCGGCAAAACCCCGGCTCAAGCCTCGGGCGAGCTCAGGCGCCGCGAGTTTCATCAAGGGCCGGTAGGCGGGCTCCGCCTCCAGGCAGGCGCGGCTCAAGATTTTGATTTGCCTTTCCACCAAGGTTTTTAGGGAAAAGAACATGGGCGTCTCCTTTGAAAAAAACGTCCCGCCCCCGCGAGGGAGCGGGACGGCCGTGTTTTCCGCCCTCGCGACGGCGAGGGTTTGGTTTTAAAATAGGGCCGCGGCAAGCAGGGCCGCGCAGGACGCAAGCCAGAGCCATCGCTCCACGGTCCTTTGGGCCGAGGCCTCCTGCAGGGTCTGGCGGACGTCGTGAATCCGAAACGGCCGCGGCGGCAGCAGTCCTTCGGTTTCAAGAGTGAAAGTTCGGCCGGTCAACAGGCTGAGCCCTCGGTGTTCGCGTTGCATTAGATCCTCCCGATGATTCGATAGCTTTTTTGGATTTGACGGACTTGGCGGTCGAGGCCGAAGGGGCGTCCCTGCGCCAGGCTTAAGACCATGCGGGCCTTCATCTGGCGGATCTTGTCTTCGAGCTTCCTCTTCTCGTCTTGCAGGGCTTCGGGCTTCATGGCGCCTCCTTACGGCTTGGGATGCAAGCTTCCATTGCAGGGCGAGTGCCAGGGAGGGAGTCTTGGATTTTTAAGGATTTTTTCGGTTCGGCGTCGGGAGCGGCGGACGGAATCGCGACGGCGGGGCGGCCGGGCGTTCGAAAAACGGTCGCCGGGCTAGGCCGGCGAGCTTCGGGGCCTGTCCTCGACGGCGTCGAGGACCTCACCGTCCGGCACGGGCAACTCCGGCGCCGACGGCGGCTTGAGCCGGTTCTTGAGGGCGACGAGGGCGATGCCGCCCCCGATGGTCAAGCCGGCGCCGAGCAGGGTCCAGAGATCGGGATGCTCGCCGAAGAAGGCGATTCCCAATAGGAAGCTGAACAGGACGCCGGCATAGGAGAAGGGAGCCACCCAGCTCGCCTCCTCGTTCTTATAGGCCAGGGTCATCAACAACTGTCCGAGGGTGCCGAAGACGCCGCTGCCGATCAACAAAGCCCATTGTCGTGGGTCGGGATCTTTCCAAGTCGCCAACATGGGAGGGAAGGATAGGATCGCCGAGGCGGCCATGAAGTAGAAGGCCATCGTCCAAAAGGAATCGGTCCGATGCAGCCGGCGGATTGAAACGTAGGCCGCCGCCGCAAATAGGGCGCCCCCGATCCCGGCCAGGCCCGCCAGGTTGAAGACCTCGCCGCTCGGGCGCAAGATCAGGACGATGCCGAAGAAGGAGAGGGCGGTCAGGCCGAGCAGGGAGCGGTAGAATCGCTCCCCCAAAAAGACCCAGGAAAACAACAGGACGAAGACCGGCGAACTTTGGTTGAGCACCGCCGCGTCGCCCAAGTTGATGCGGGCCAGGGCGTAGAAATTCAAGGTCATGGCGATAAAGCCCACGACCGAGCGGATCACCAAGAGACCCCGATTTTCCCCGCGCAGGGGGATGCCGCGCCGCCACATCACCATGCCCAGCAAGAGCGCCGAAACCATCGCCCGAAAAAAAGTGATCTGGAAGAGCGGGATGGAGTGCCCCAGCGCCTTGATCATGGCGCCCATGGCGGCGAAGAAAAGGCCGGAGGCCGTCATCGCGACGGGACCGTGGGACAAGAGACGGCGCAATTGGACGGACATGCGGCTGCGGTAACAAAAAAATAAAAAAAAGTCATTTGGGGATAAGTGGCGGAAATTCGGAAAAAGATAGAACTCTGCGCCGCGGCGCCCCGTTTTCCTGACACGCTGCGCCTTGTGTTCGGGCCGCGACAATATTAAAAGTAAATCTGTTTTCGGGTGTTCAGGAGGGTTATGGGCAAGAAGTACTTCACTGTCGACGAGGTCAACGAGCTGATCCCTCAGCTCGACCATCATTTCCGCAAGATGCTGCTGCATAAGAAAGAGATGTCCAAGGCGACGGTTCGCCTGCGCAAGCTCGGCGTCGAGCCGCAACTGCTTGAGGCCGCTCCGCCCTCGGGTTCTCCGGAGGTTCAAGAGCTGCACCGCCAGCTGCAAAACCATTATTTTTCATTCAAGCAAAACCTCCTCGCCATCGAGCGGACGGGCGGGGAGATCAAGGACCTCGAGCTGGGCCGAGTCGATTTCCCCAGCCTCGAGGACGGCCGCGAAGGACGCCTGACCTGGCAGCTCGGCGTCACCGAGGCCGCCTACCGCCATCCCATTCCCGAGGAGGGCCAATCCCTCCCTTTCGAAAAAGCGAAAGTGCGCCGCGTCGGTTGAGGCGGCGCTGACGGAGGCGCTGCAAGCGGCGGGGCCGCGGCTAGCCGCGGCGACGCTCCCGCGCGGCTTGTTCGTGGAGGGCGTTCCAGCGCCGGAAGGGCAGTCGTCCGATCTCCGCGCGGCAGGCGGGGCAGAACAGCCGGACGACGTTGGTGCTGAAGTTCATCGCGCGTCGCCGCTCGGCGGCCGGGGCGCTGCTCCGGCAGGCGGGGCAGGCGATTTCTTGCTGCAAGCTCTCGAGGCGCAGGAAGCGGACGGTCATCGCTGCAGCTCCCGGACCAGCTTGCGGACCTGCCGCTCGGTCGCCGCCAGGTTCCCGGAGTTGTCGATCACCCAATCCGCAGCCGCCAATTTACGGCGCCGCGGCATTTGGCTTCGGATTTTGGCAAAGGCCTCGGCGCGGCCCAGGCCCTCCCGGCGCATGAGGCGCTCGATTTGAACGCGGGGCGGCGCGTCAACCACGATCAGGCCGTGGAAGGGTCGGTGGTAATCGGTCTCGACGTGCAGGGCGGCCTCGACCAGGATCAGCCTTCGACCCCGGCGCAGGGCCGCTTGGATTTCCCGCCCGATCAGGCGGCGAGTTTCGGGATGGATGCGCGCCTCCAACCAGAGCCTTTCGGGCTTGGAGCGAAACAAGATGGCCCCCAGCTTTTTTCGGTCGATGGTCCCGTCGGAAGCGAGAATCTCCCTTCCGTAACGCCGTAGAATGTCCCGGTAGAGCTTGGTCCCCGGCCGGTAGGCGCGGTGCGCCGCCCGGTCGGCGTCGATCACCCAGGCGCCGTGCTTCTCGAAGAGGCGCGCCGCCGCCGTCTTGCCCGTCGCGATGCCGCCGGTGAGCGCGAGGATCTTCATAGCGGGGTATGGGGGGGCGGGAAGGGCTCGTCCCCTCCCTCCGGGGCCGGGGCGTTTTGCCCGGCGAGGGCCTTGATGGAAAGCAGGAAGTGGAGCATCGGCAGGCTGGCGCGCTCGCCGTATTCGAGGATCTTCTCGACGAGGGAGTTCTCTTGCTCTTCGCCCAAAGCGGTCATCAGGCGCTGCAAAAGCTGGTGCACCTCGCGGTATTCGAGCGAAAAGGTCTCATGGACCAGGCGGATGTGGGGATTTTGCAGCTCCTGCCGCCGCATCGTCCAGGTCATCGAGTTGGCGAAGTCTTCCTCCTGCCACTCGCTCTCGACGATCCGTCCTTGGGTGTCGATCAGCTTGTCGTAGATTTCGACGCGCTCGGGATCGAGGGCCTCGCTCTTCTGATACTCGCCCATCGCCTCGCGTAATTTACCCTTGCCCGCGAGCTTGTCGCCCTTGGACTCATGCTTGAGGGCTTTTTTCGGGTCCCTTTTTTTGTCTCGGGTCATGGTTCTCCTTCGCCGCCTGCGCGGGGGGATATTTCGCCAGGACGTGCTCGAGGAGGGATTGTCGCGTATTTAGCGCGGGGTCGTCCAGCACAAGTTCGACCAATTCCTTGAGGATGCGCCCCAGGATCGGGCCTTCGGGATAGCCCAGATTCATCAGGTCGCGGCCGCCGATGGCGAGGTCTTTGGGCCCGAAGGGGGGCTTTTTCTCCAGCTCTTCCTGGATGCGGCGCTTGAGGCGGAGGATACCCTTGAGTTGGTTGGGATAGGCCCCGCCCTTCTTGTCGGCGATGCGCAGGTCGACCAGCTTGAAGATCAGGTCCTTGCCGATCTTATGGATGAAGCGGCGGATGGCGCGCTCGGTGTAGAAGCTTTTGGTCTCGAACATGTGGTTGTGCACCATGCTGAGCACGTTTTCGGTGTCGATGCCCAGCATGTTGGCGCGGTATTTCTTCATCCATTTGCGCGCCAGCCGCGTCGAGACGACCTGGTGGCCGTAGAAAGTGATGCGCCGGGTCTTCTCGTTGAAGCCGACGGTGTAGGGCTTGCCGATGTCGTGGAACAAGGAGGCGAACATGATCTCGAGGTCGCCGGGCCGGTCGAGGTCGGCGCAGGTGCGGGAGGCGTCGAGCACCTTCATCGTGTGGTCGAAGACGTCGCCGCTCTTCTTGGCGGGCTGTTCGACGCCGATGGTTTTTTCGAGCTCGGGGAAGACGTGGGACAGCAGGCCGGTGTCCCGCATCAGGTAGAAGCCGGTCGAGGGCCGCTCGGCGCGGAACAGCTTGCCGACCTCCTCGATGACCCGCTCCGGCGAGACGGTCTCGATCTTGGCGGCGTGCCGTTTCATCGCGGCCAAGGTCTCGGGCTCGATGCTCAGCTCGAAGCGCGCCGCGAACTGCACGGCCCGCAGCAGGCGCAGCGGGTCCTCGACGAAGGACTCGGAGAAGACCTGGCGCAGGATCTTGTCCTTCATATCCTTTTGCCCGCCGAAGGGGTCGAGCAGCTCGCCGGTTTTTAGCTCGCGCGCCATCGCGTTGATGGTGAAATCGCGGCGCTGCAGGTCCAATTCGACCGGGAGTTTTTCGTCGAAGCGCACCTCGAAGTCGCGGTGGTGCGGGCCGGTGGACTTTTCGGTGCGGGGCAGGGCGACGTCGAAGTCGTGATCGGCCCCGCGCGGCTTGAACTTGAGGACGCCGAAGGATTTTCCCACCTCGTGCACCTGGCCGAAAGAGCCCAGCAGCCGCACGAGGGCCTCGAAGGGGACGCCCGCGACCAACAGGTCCTTGTCCTTGTGGGCGTGGCCCATCATTTCGTCGCGGACGGTGCCGCCGACCTCGTAGACGCGGCCGCCGGCTTGGTAGATGGCGTCGATGAAAGACATAGGGATCAGGGTTATTCGGGGTCCGGATTAAGATCAATAGGGAACGAGGGCCGCGCGGAGCTTATTTTTTTGGGGTCAAATAAGTTTGGATTTTCGCCTGCTTGGTGAGCAGGTCCGCGACCCCCGCGAGGATCTGGGACTTTTGGCCCATCTGCAGCTGGCGGGACATCGCCTCGGCGGCCTCCGGGGTGACCGGCGCGTCCTTGCGCTCGACCAGCTGCACCGCGACCAGGGTGTCCTTGATCTGGAAAGGGCCTTCGCAGACCTCGCCCGGCTTGAGGGCCAAGAGGCAGCCCAGGACCGGAAGGCTGTCCTCGCGGCCGAAGACGCCCTGCAGCTGCACCAGGGACTGCGGCTCGCCGGCCTCCTCTTTGAGGCCCTGCGCCTGAAGCAGGGCGTCGGCGGCCTTGCCGTCGCGCTTGGCGGCGATCCATTCTTGGGCCAGCTTCTTCGCCTCTTCCAGGGGCTTGCCTCCGCCCTGCGGCTGCAGGGGGATGCTGATTTTGTTCAGCTTCAGCTGGGTGTTTTGCAGCAGGCTTTGGGTCTCGACCTCCTGGGCGCTGACCAGGGCCGCGCTGTCCAGGACCTTGCGGAGCTTGTCGGCCAAGAGGTCTTGGCGCAGGTCGAATTCGAAGTCGCTGCCGTTCTGCTGTTGGTACCAGGGTTTGAAGGTGTTCAAGTAGAAGCCTTCGTTGAAGCGGCCGTCCTTTTGGAAGCTGGGGTTCTGCCGAATCTCGCGGGCGAGTTCGACGTCGGGGACGCGCAGACCCAGGGAATAGGCCGCCTGGGCGAAGAGTGTGTTGGCGATCAGGCGCTGCAGGACTTGGTTTTCGAGCATCTGCCGCATCTCGGGGCTGATATTGGTCTGGCCGAACTGCTCGAGCATGGCGGTCTGGTTTTCCACTCCCTGGGCGAACTTGCCCGCTGGGATGCCTTGGTCGTTGACCTTGGCGACAAGGGCGGTCCCGCCTTTATCGGAAATGGTGCTGTAGCCGTAGAACAGGATGAAGCTTAAGGCGATCAGGCCCAGGAGGCTTTTCGAAAAGACCGACGAGAGATTTCGCATTTGCTCGAGCATTTTGGGGGGGAACTCCTTGAAACAGCGCGTTTTGTGCACTTGTATTAAAGAGCTGATCGGCAAAAAGCAACGGGAAAGACGAGATAATGTGAAGGGTGAAAGGTGAAGGGCGAAGCCTAAAACGTATCATTATTCTTTGCGTTTCACTCTTCACCCTTCACTATTCACATCTTCGAATTCCCGTTTGACTTGAATAGGGGCGAATGGTAGCCCGGAGCTGCGATTCCGACAGCGAGCGCCGCGGCGATAACTTAATGTAATTCCTCTGTGTTTTTCGCCTAACTAGGGAT
>JADYZQ010000190.1 GCA_020853015.1 Deltaproteobacteria bacterium | reverse complement strand
TTCATATCAGGAGGCTCCTATGATTGGTTTTGAGCCCCACCCAATCCGAAAAAGCGACCCAGGAACCGGGTGAGACCGTCACGCGCCCGGGCCGCCTTGCGGCCGAGATCGGGCAACTCTTGGAACAACTTGGGACGACGCAATAATTCTCGGGCCAGGCGCAAAGGCTTCACCCCGGCGTTTTCGTCGAGGAAGGGCCCCGTGTCTGCCAATTCGTCTTGAAGGGCATCTACGATAAATCGGACGGTGACAGAAGCGATTTTTTTGGAGCCGGCGGCGGCCTCTTGGAGGATCGCCGCGCTCTCCATGTCGACCGCCGTCGCCCCCGTCTTGGCCCCCAGCAGCTCTTTATCCGCGCCTTTCAGTACAGGCTTTGGGGAGGTTAACAAGATTCCCAGGCGAGCCGGGATGTCGGCCAAGCGCAAGGCCTCCTCGGCCTTGCGCAGCAGGGGCAGATCGCAGAGCGCGCCGCCCTGGGGCTCGCTCACGAAGGCGCAGCGTTCCGCCAGCACCGCGTCGCCGCAAGCCAGCCCGAGCTGTAGGGCCCCGCAATAGCCGGTCGAGACCAAGTGGGTCACGGGGTATTGGGCGAAGAGGAAGCGGGCCGCCTCGCCCGCCCGCTCCGGCCCCATGCCGGTCACCGCCAGCAAGGCCTCCCGGTCGCCCAGGCGCCCCTCGGTCACGGTGACATGACGGTAGCGGGTCCGGGCGCCGCCGCGAAAATGCGCGCGCAAGGCGGCCGCCTCATGCGGCAGCGCGACGGTGACGGCCCAAAGTTCGCGGGAATCGGACAAGGCTTAGAAACTCTGAGTGGGCGGAGGCACCACGGGGCAGGCGCCGGAGAGGACGGCCGTGGCCTGGCCTTCCTTCTGATCGTCTTCTTTGCTGGTGGCGATGACGGTGACCTGAACCGCGGGCGGCGGATTGGTGTCGGGGGCGGTATAGAGGCCGTTGGCGTCGACGACGCCGTTGACGTCCCCGCCCAGGACCGACCAGTTGACCGCGGCGTTGTCGATGCCCTGGTCGACGTCGTCGATGAAGATGCGGGCGTTGAATTGCTGGGTGGTCCCGGGGGCGACGGCCGCGCAGAGCGGATCGACTTGAATTCCGATCTTGGCGATGTCGGAGCTGCTGCAAGCGGCGGCGCCGAACAGCGCCGAGAGCGTCAGAAGGAAAAGGCGGATCTTAGAGAGTTTGCGCGCCACGCGGGGCCTCCTTCGAAGGGTGCGAATTTCGGGCGATCCTAATGAGGCCCCAGGGGCCTGTCAATTTAAAAGCTCCGGTTTGACAAGTCGCGAAGCGGGGGGTTAGGAATCTAGGCCCATGGCCCTCAAGCAATCGGAAAAACTCTTCGCCGCGGCGAAGCAACTCTTCCCCGGCGGCGTGAACAGCCCGGTCCGCGCCTTCCAAAGCGTGGGGGGGCATCCCCTCTTCATCTCCCGGGCCTCCGGCGCCTACCTCACCGACGTCGACGGCAACAACTACATCGACTACGTCGGCTCCTGGGGGCCTATGATCGCGGGCCACGCCCATCCCAAAGTGGTCGAGGCGATTCAGGACACCGCCGCCCAGGGCACCAGCTTCGGCGCACCGTCGCCCTTGGAAGTGCAGATGGCCAAGCAGCTGATGCGCCACCTGCCCAGCCTGCAGCGCCTGCGCCTGGTCAATTCCGGCACCGAGGCCGTGATGGGCGCGCTGCGCGCCGCGCGCGGCTTCACCGGCCGGCCCAAGATTCTCAAGTTCGCCGGCTGCTACCACGGACACGCCGACTACCTCCTGGTCAAGGCGGGCTCGGGCGCCCTCACCCACGGGCGCCCCGACAGCCTGGGCGTTCCCGAGTCCCTCGTCGAGCACACCCTGGTCGCGCCCTACAACGACCTGGCCGCGACGGAAAAACTGGCGCGGCCGCACCGCAAGGACCTCGCGGCGGTCATCGTCGAGCCCATCGTCGGCAACATGGGCTGCGTGCTCCCCAAACCGGGATTTCTCGAGGGCTTGAGGAAGCTCTGCGACGCGACCGGCGCCCTGCTGGTCTTCGACGAGGTCATGACCGGCTTCCGTGTCCACCCGGGCGGGGCGCAGGACCTCTTCGGCATTCGCCCCGACCTGACGACCCTGGGCAAAGTCATCGGCGGCGGCCTGCCGGTGGGCGCCTACGGCGGACGCGCCGACGTGATGAAGTGCGTCAGCCCCGAGGGCGGGGTCTACCAGGCGGGCACCCTGTCGGGGAACCCCGTCGCGATGGCGGCCGGCCTGGCGACGCTCAAGCTCATCTCCACCCCCAAGGCCCACGCCAAGCTGCTGCACAAGACCGAGCGGCTCGCCAAGGGGATCGCCGAGGTGGCGCAGCGGGCGCGCTGCCGGGTGCAGGTGCCCTACGCCTGCGGGATGCTGAGCCTGTTTTTTTCCGGCCGGCCCGTCGAAAACCTGGACGACGCCATGGCGAGCCAAGGGGCCCTGTTCCGCCGCTTCTTCCACGAGATGCTTGCGCGGGGCGTCTACCTGCCACCTTCGCCCTACGAGGCCTGGTTCGTCTCCCTGGCTCACGGCGAAAACGAGATCGCCAAGACCTTGCGCGCCGCCAAGGACAGCTTTCTTACCCTCGCGAAGGAAAACGGATAACCATGGGAAAGCTGGCCATCGTCCTCTCGGCGGGCGGCGCCCGCGGCGCCTACGAAGCGGGCGTGCTGTATTACGTGCGCAAGGGCCTGCCGCCGAAGACTGCGCGAAAAAATTTCAGCATCAAGGTCGGGACCAGCGTCGGCGCGATCAACACCGCCGCGATGGCGGCCCTGGCCGACGACACCGACAAGCAGGCCGAGAAGATCAAGGACATCTGGTTTTCGATCCGCCAGGAGGACGTCTACCTGCGGGACTTCGGGGCCGCGACGCACTTCCTGGGCTCGACGGTCGGCGGCATCCTGCGTAATCTTTTGACCTTCAACCCCTTCCATCTGACCCGCCGCAAGGGCCCGCACTTCAATTCCTTCCTCGACACGCGGCCCTTGGGAGAATTCCTGAAGAAGATTCTGCCTTGGGGAGCTATCACCAAAAACGTCTTAAACGGCCCGATCGACGCGGTGGCCTTGAACGCCACCAACCTGCGCAACGGCCGCCACGAGCTCTTCGTCAAGCGCAAGCCGGAGGTGGTTTATCAAGGGCACTACCCATTCCACGACGTCGAGCTGGGAGTGGAACATACGATGGCCTCAGCGGCAATTCCCATCGTCTTCCCGGCGGTCAAGGTCGACGGCACTTATTACGCCGATGGAGGCTTGCGCCTTTTCACCCCGATGTCGCCCGCGATCCAGTTGGGCGCCAGCTCGATGCTGGTCGTCGGGCTGCGCTACCGCTCGCCGATCATGGAGAAGCTGAAATTCAAGAAGGAGATGAAAGAGCCCACCATCGCCCTGCAGCTGGGCCGCCTGCTCAACGGCGTCTTTCTCGACAGGATCGAGTACGACATGGAGCAGCTGGAGCGGATCAACTCGATCGTCGAGACCAGCGAGAAGGTCTACGGGGCGGATTACCTCGAAAAACTCAACAAGCGGATGGCGAAGGACGGCCTGAAGGTCGACATCGCCAGCCGCGGCCTACGCAAGATCCGCGCCCTCGAGATCAAGCCCTCGCAGTCGATCAGCGGGCTCTTCCTGCGCTGGACGCACAAGGCGCGCAAGCAGTTCAAGTTCACCGCCCTCGAGAAGCTGCTGTTTCGCCTGCTCGACATCGACCCGGCCACCGGCAGCGACCTGTTGAGCTACCTCACCTTCGCCCCCGCCTACCTCCAGACCCTCTTCGACCTGGGCTACGAGGACGCCAAGCAGCATCGCGATCAGATTATCGATATCATGAACGGGGAGTAACCGAGATCAGCTCCACCTCGAAGCGCAGGTCCATCCCCGCGTAGGGGTGGTTAGTATCGACGATGTAGAAGGCCCCGGTGACGTCGATGACGGTGGCGGGCGGCGCCGCGGGGTCGCCGCTCACGCGAAACTGCTGACCGATCTGCAGGTCGGGCTTATGCACCTGCTCGCGACTCAGCTTCATCACGCGGCCCTCCTCGCGGGAGCCGAAGACGTGGTCGGAGGGAACGGAGATCTCGGCCTTGTCGCCGGGCTTGAGCTTCAGGATGCCCTCTTCCAACTCCGCGAGGATCTGCCCAGCCCCTTCGACGAAGCGCAGGGGCTGGCGCTCGCGGGTGGAGTCCATGACCGTCCCGGCGGGGTCGTAGAGGGTGTAGTGGACGGTGAAGACGCGCGGACTCATGGGACCTCCTTCGAAATAAACCGGCCGCTCAAGGGATGACCGCCAGTTTCAGCGGGTTCGACTTCTCTCCCTTGCGAAACACCTCGTGGATCCGGTCGAGCCGGTATTCGCCGACGACCAACCCCTCGGGACGGATCTTGCCCGAGCTCAAGTACTCCACCGCCTTTTGAAAATAGGCGGGCGTGTGATGGAAGACGCCGAAGAGCTGAAGCTCTTCGTAATGGACGCGGTAGGTGTCCAGCTTCACCTCCGTGCCCTTGGCGCAGCCCCCGTAGAAGCAGACCCGGCCGCCCGGACGGGCGAGGTCGCAGGCCAGCTCCCACATCTCGGGGAGGCCGACGGCCTCGATCACCAGGTCGGCGCCCCGCCCCTCGTTCAGCAGCGAACGAGTCTTGGCGAGGGCATCCGCGTCGTGGGTCAGGCTGACGACTTCCGCAGCGCCCAAGGCCTTGAGGTTTTGCAATTTCTCCGGGTCGCGCGCGACCGCGACGAGGCGCAGCCCGTGCAGCTTGGCAAGCTGGACGAAGAGCACGCCCATCGGCCCCGCGCCGAGCAAAAGCATCGTCTCGCCGGGCTTGGGCGAAACCTTCTCGAAGGCATTGAGGACGCAGGCCAGGGGCTCTCCGAGCGAGGCGGTCGTGAAGGGCAGCGCGTCGGGAATCTTATAGAGGTTCACCTCGGCGATGCGGCGCGGCACCAGGATGTAATCCGCGTAAGCTCCGTTGAGGAACTGCAGGTCCTCGCAGAGGCTGTAGGCCTGCCGCTGGCAGTAAAAGCACTGGAAACAGGGCGCCGAATTGCCGACCACCACGCGGTCGCCTTCGCGGAAGCGGGCGACGCCCGCGCCCGGCGCGGCGACGGTGCCCGACATCTCGTGGCCGAAGGGCCCGGGAATCTCCTTGATGAGCCGCGGATGCCCGCGCTTGAAGGTCTTGAAGTCCGTGCCGCAGGTCAGGGCCGCGCCGATCCTCACCAGGACCTCGCCGGGACCCGGCGCGGGCACCTCGACTAAGTCGAGCCGGATCTCTTCGGGTGCGTACCAGCGCGCCATGCGCATTTGCCGGGGGATCGCCATCCGGGCCCAGGCTTAACCAGGGCCCGGGGAATGTCAAGGTTGGCGCCTCGAGACCGAAATTCCCTGGGATTTTCGGTCGGGCTCAAGGGTGCGCGGACGGCGGCTTGCGGTGGGGCGTCCCGGTCGCATATAAAGGAGGCATGGGACGAGAGGAAAAACACGACCGCGAGGGCCGCACCGCCACCAAGACCCGAAGCCAAGTCAAGCGGCCGGCCATGTTCAAGGTGTTCCTGCTCAACGACGACTACACGACCATGGAGTTCGTCGTCGAAGTCCTGCAGAAATTCTTCCAAAAGTCCGTCGAGGAGGCGACGCGCATCATGCTGCACGTGCACTACAAGGGAACGGGCGTCTGCGGGATCTATCCGCGGGAGATCGCCGAGACCAAGGTATCCCAAGTAATCGACTATTCCCGAAAGCACGAATATCCCTTACAATGCACCATGGAAGAGGCTTAAGGTTTAACGGAAAGGCTGTCCAAGGCCCATGATCAGCAAAGAACTGCAAAACTCCCTCAATCTCGCCTACACCGAGGCCAAGAAGCGCCGGCACGATTATCTGACGCTCGAGCACGTGCTCTACGCCCTGCTCCAGGACGGCGGCATCATCAAGATCGTCCACGCCTGCGGCGGCAGCGTGCAAAAGCTGCTCAAGGACCTCGAGCGCTTCTTCGACGACCAATTGATCGCCTCCGGCGGCGAGGGCGAGACCGAGATCCACACCTCGCTGGCGGTGCAACGGGTCCTGCAGCGCGCCTTCTTCCACGTCCAGGCCTCCGGCAAAAGCGAAGTCACCGGCGCCAACGTGCTGGTCGCGCTGTTCAGCGAAAAAGACAGCCACGCCGTGTATTTCCTAGGGAAGCAGGGCATCCACCGCCTCGACGTGGTCAGCTACATCTCGCACGGCATCAGCAAGCTGCCCGGAGAGACCGAAGAGCCCGAGTTCGGCGCCTCGATCGGCGAGGAAGGCGAGGAGGAGTCCGCGCCCGGCGGCGACGTCCTCGAGCGCTTCGCCGTCAACCTCAACCAGAAGGCCCGAGAGGGCAAGATCGACCCGCTGATCGGCCGCGAGCAGGAGCTCGAGCGCACCATCCACGTCCTTTGCCGCCGCCGCAAGAACAACCCGCTCTACGTGGGCGAGGCGGGCGTCGGCAAGACCGCGATCGCGGAGGGCCTGGCCCTCAAGATCCACAACAAGGACGTCCCCGAGCTGCTGGCCAACGCGACCATCTACGCCCTCGACCTGGGCGCCCTGCTCGCCGGCACCAAGTTCCGCGGCGATTTCGAGCAGCGCCTCAAGGCCGTGCTCGCCCGCCTCAAGAAAGAGGAAGGCGCGGTCCTCTTCATCGACGAGATCCACACCTTGATCGGCGCGGGGGCCACCACCGGCGGCACGATGGACGCCTCCAACTTGCTCAAGCCGGTGCTCGCCTCCGGCGACCTGAAGTGCATCGGCTCGACCACCTACCAGGAGTACAAGGCCTTCGAGAAGGACCGCGCGCTCAGCCGCCGCTTCCAGAAGATCGATGTCCCCGAGCCCAGCGTCGAGGAGACGATCAAGATCCTGAAGGGCCTCAAGTCGCGCTTCGAAGCGCACCACCAGGTGCACTACACGCAATCCGCGCTGGCCGCGGCCGCGCAGCTTTCCGCGAAATACCTGAACGACCGCCACCTCCCCGACAAGGCGATCGACGTGATCGACGAGGTCGGCGCCGCCCTGCGCCTGCGGCCGAAGTCCCAGCAGAAAAAGACCGTCACCGCCCAGGACGTCGAGACGATGATCGCCAAGATGGCCCGCATCCCGCCCAAGACCGTCTCGCTCACCGACAAGGAGGCCCTGCGCCACATCGACCGCGAGCTCAAGCAGCGCGTCTTCGGCCAGGACAAGGCGATCGAGCAGCTAGCCTCGGCGATCAAGCTCTCGCGCTCGGGGCTGGGTCCGGCCGACAAGCCGATCGGCTCCTTCCTGTTCTGCGGCCCCACCGGCGTCGGCAAGACCGAGCTCAGCAAAGAGCTGGCGCGAGTCCTCGGCATCCAATTCCTGCGCTTCGACATGAGCGAATACATGGAGAAGCACACCGTCTCTCGCCTGATCGGCGCGCCGCCGGGCTACGTCGGCTTCGACCAGGGCGGCCTGCTCACCGACGCGATCAACCAGAAGCCCCACGCCGTGCTGCTGCTGGACGAGATCGAGAAGGCCCATCCCGACTTGTTCAACATCCTCCTGCAGGTCATGGACTACGGGACGCTCACCGACAACAACGGCAAAAAGGCGGATTTCCGCAACATCATCCTGATCATGACCACCAACGCGGGCGCCCGCGACCTGGCGAAGAAGTCGATCGGCATCGAGAACGCCGCGGGCTCGCAGGGCCACGACATGAAGGCCATCAAGGACCTGTTCAGCCCCGAGTTCCTCAACCGGCTCGACGCGATCGTCCCCTTCTCGCAGCTCGACACCGCAACGGTCCTGCACGTCGTCGAGAAATTCCTCGCGGAGCTCGAGATGCAGCTGCTGGAAAAGAAGGTCGACCTCGAGGTGAGCGCCGTGGCCAAGGAATGGCTGGCGAAGAACGGCTACGACGAGAAATACGGCGCCCGTCCCCTGAGCCGCCTCATCCAAGAGAAGATCAAGCGCGTCCTGGCCGACGAGATTCTCTTCGGCCGCCTCGAGAAGGGCGGCACGGTGGCGGTGGGGGTGAGCGACGGCGAACTCGGCTTCGAGTACCACCCGCGCGTCCATTCCCCCGAGACGGCGGAGTTAGAATCCCAATGACCGCTCGACTACATCCCTTCCAATAGACGGTTGTACTTCCGCCATAAATTGGATATTCGGCTTCAGAGTGAAGCCATATGCTGGAGATATCGAGTTTTCAAAAATATTAGGCGAGCTGCGCATTCCCTACACCCTCGGAGAGGTGAAAGCCTACTTGATGGGCACCATCGCGGCAACCCACCATGCCCCCATGCAGGCCGTCCTCGATCACATTTACGGGGGTCAAGAAATCGTCTACGAGAATAAAGAACAAGCCGAGGAATTTTATTCCAACCTAATGGGCCTCTGGAACCAGCTCACAGCGCATCAGTTTCCCGATAAGCCTTTTCGATTTACCCCCCTGGGAATGCCAGCAAATCCAAGAGACATCAAAAATGTGCTTTCCGTGAGATCCGCTGAAATTCTTCAATTCATCAGGGGTCTTGATGCTGGAGGCACGGACCCGAGGGAGTTCTCAGAAGACGGTCGGCACTCACTCCGTTATTTGGCTGAAGGTGACGCCATCCTGAAGGGAGTCATAGAAGTGTCCGAAAGAGATAAGGACGCCTCAGAAGCCACATTGAATGCCTTAATTGATAACCTAAAGAGGATGGATGCAATCATTCACGATTGCGTCCATCAAATTATCCTTGAAGCTAATAGTATTCGCCTGGAAAAAATCAAGGCCCTAAAGGAGAAGGAAGCAATCAAGCAACAAGTGCATCGTGTCGGTAGAAATGACTCATGTCCTTGCGGAAGCGGGTTCAAATTCAAGAAGTGTTGCCTGACGAAGCTGCAATGAGATGCAGCAACGGCGCCTACGAACGCTCGGAGAGCCTCATTGTTATCATGCAGGTGCTCGTTCACCGAGAGTGCCAGACCATTCGTGCTTCGCCAGCACGTCAACCGCGATACCGATCTGGCGCGGGGTAAATTTCTGCTTACGGTCGTTCCAAGCATAGGTGCGCGCAATGACATCATCCAACGTGCTTATGGGCTCATGGCTCATCACCCAATGGACTGTGGAGAGAAGCTCGAGCCCGAACGGAGACTCAAAACCCTCCACGAGGGCGGCGACCCGGTTTAAGTGTTCGCGGGTCTGCGGATACTTGGCAAGAAACTTCCCCGCCTCTTCCACCGCACCGGGAATCAGCGTCAATGGTTTATCGGGCGCATCGCCGCCATCGTCGTAACCGGCAATCAGGTGCCCTTCGATGGCGTGTAGTACATGCCGCAAATTTTCGGCGTAAGGTCCGTAAATTGCGGGTTTGTAGCGCAGCCGAAGATGTTCTCCCGCTTCCTGCAGGAAATACATCAGTTTATGAACTTCAAGCAATGTGACGAAGGGGTCGAGCAGCCCACTGAGATAGCGCTGTATTAACTCGACTAACGCCGCACGGCCCGCAGTCATCCTGGGGACCTCACTCCTGTGACACATAGTATCAGATTGAGGCGACCCCCGCGGCTCATAGATGAACACCTGCACATCCTCGAGCGGGCCTAGCGCTTCCTCGATGCGCAAACGAACCTTCTCCCAATCCAGGCCGCCAAGGCCGCTGCCGAGGGGCGGAAGCGCAATCGAACGAATATCCCGGGCGCGAATCAACTCGACCAAGGACTTCAGCCCAGCCTCGATATCCTCCATGCGACTCTTGCCTCGCCAGTGGCGCTTTGTCGGTAAATTAACGATGTAGCGGGGAGGCGTAAGCCGTCCGGTTTCGTATACGAATAGGCGGCCTGGCTGCACCTCTTGGCGCTTACATGCTGCCGCATAGGCCTTGAAGTTATCCGGATAGGCGTTCTTGAACTGCAGCGCGACACCTCGCCCCATCACTCCCATGCAATTGACGGTGTTTACTAACGCCTCTGCCTGACTTTTCAGGATGTCGCCGCTGCAATATTCAATCATGGCTTGCTCCTGGGGTTCATCTAGTAATACCAATCGCGTTGAATCACAACCGGTGGTCGATGGCCGTGTGCCGGGAGAGCATTCACGGCTTGGTTATACACCGCCTTCGTTAATACACCGATACGCTCAACCAGATGCCAGGGGAAGCATCGTTCGACCAAAAATTCGGCCTGCTTACCCTCTTTACAATGGCGCCAGTCCGTAGCATTCACCGCATCCCAGTCGATCTCGTTAAGTTGCCCCAGATCACAGCGATCCTCGAAGTAAAAAGCCCCCGCGTTCGACAAGGTGAAAGCCCAACGGTAACCCCGATCTAGAGCCCAATCCACTGTATCAAACAAGTCAACCTCGAAGTGGATGATCGGTTCCTGCCCACCCAGATAGGTCAACTCCGGATGGTTGCCTTGATGGATCAAATAAAGCATAACCGAACGTGGACAGAAGTAAAAGGGCACACAATCACCCACGAACAAACTAGGATGACTGACCAGCCGCAGTTCGCTGAGGCGCCGCGTTTTGATACTGTTCATGCCGATGGTGGTGCCGGCAGGGTTGCGACTCTGAATCTCTTGATCACACCATAGATAGCCATCGGCCACAATCGACGGCAGCCGATCCACATGCGCAATGTGGTAGAGCTTGGGACGCTCTGGCACCGTCATGCCTTGACCTCGCACGGATGCGACTCAATATCCATAACCGCAGTTTCACCCGCCGCTAGGACGTCCAGCGCTTCGAGACCCGGTTAAATTCCCGTTTCACTTGTTGGTAGAGTTCTTCCGCGTTCTGCGGAAAGTTTTGCAGGGCCCGCATGCCGCGGTTCTTCAGGCGCAGCAGGAAGCCGCGCGCGTGCTTGATCTGCTTCATGACCGCCTTTTGCTCGCGCTCGAGGTAGGCGAGCGAGCGGCGCACGAGGGCGCTCTTCTTCTTGATGGTGTCGAGCAATTCGCTCATCCGGTTGATCTCGGCCTCGAGACGCCGGACGTTGACGGCGGATTTTTTGGGAAGGGAGCTCGCCGTCCGGGCGGCCTTGGCGGCCTTCTTGACGGCTTTCTTTATCTTCACGGTGCGTTTCTTTTTCTTGCCCATAAATCCCCCTTTCATGAGGAGCCCGGTGGAAAACGATGGGGCGGATTTACAACGTTTTCAGGATTTTTGCCTATCAAAAAAGGCAACCGCCCGCTCGGCCGCGCGGCGTCCGGCTCCGAAGCTGCTGCCCATCCCGTGGCCGCCCAGCCCGGCCACCCAAAGAAAGCCCGGCGCCCCGGCCTCCGCCTCGATCAAAAACGGGCTCCCCGGGAGAAAACTTCGCAGACAGGCCCAGGCCCGGCGGATCTCCGGCGGAGCCAAGGCGGGGAAATGCGCCCGCAATTTCTCGAAGAGCCGCGCCTCGACGCGCGGATCCACCGCCGGCTCGCCCGCCGGGTGCGGTTCCTCGTCTCCGGCGCAAAGCAAGAGCCCCTGCGGGTCCGGGCGGAAGTAGCACTCGTGGGCGGTGTCCCAGAGGTAGGGCCGGTCCAAGCGCGGCGCGGCCGCGGCGGCGAGGAACAGGTGCCGGCGAAAGTGAGCGAAGCCTCGGTCGGGCAGCCCCGCCGCGACGCCGAGCCCGCCGGCCCAGGGCCCCGCGGCGTTGATCACCAGGCGGGCCCGAAACTCGCCCGCGCCCGTCGCCACCCGCCAGGCCTCGGCCTCGCGGGTTACGCCGCGCGCCTCCGCTCCGCAAACCAGCGTCGCGCCGCGCGCTCGCGCGGCGTCGAGGTAGTTGGCGAGCAAGGCGGCGACGTCCACGACGCCGTCGCGCGAGGTGAAGAGCAGCGCCTCGTAGCCCGCCGCGCGCAGCTCGGCGCGAAACCCCGCGTCGAGTTTTTCTGGAAAGGAATTTCGGTCGTGCAGCTCGAAGGCCGCGCCGAGCTTTCGCAACAGTCCCGCAAACCCGCTCAGGACGCGGTTTTCCCCGAGCAGCACCGAGCCGGTGCGACGAAAGAGATTTTTCTGCTCCCAATCCTCCGGCGGCGCCTCGAGCGCGCGCAGCGTCTCCTGCACCATCGCGCCGACCTCGGCGTCGCTCACCGCCTGGCGCAGGAGCGCGGCGTTCTTTCCGGAGGCGTGGCGCCCCGGTTGGGCCTCGCGCTCGAGAATCAAGATTCGAAACTCGCCCAAACGCGAGAGGTGATAGGCCGTCGCCGCGCCGGCAAAGCCCGCGCCGATCACGATGGCGTCGAAGACAGGGTCCATGCTTCGGCCTTAACTTCCCCGAGGCAAAAAGGCCAGGTGCAAAAAATGTACAGAGCATCTCGAAACCACCCGAGCTCCTGTGGATAATCTCTCGTTTTTTCAGCTATTTTTTTCACTTGCCCTATTGACATTTTCGGGACCGGTGGTTTAAATAGCCCAAAACGTGGCCTAATGTGGTTTAAAGTGGTTGACGGGTGCCCGGATCTGGGATTGTAATGGCAGCCATGTTTCGCGGGCGCTTCGAATACACCATCGACGACAAGGGGCGGACTTCGCTGCCGGCGAAGTTCCGAGAGGTCCTAAGCGCCAGCGACGACAACCGACTTATCCTGACGACCTTTGACAACTGCCTGTGGGCGTACC
>JADYZQ010000189.1 GCA_020853015.1 Deltaproteobacteria bacterium | reverse complement strand
TCGGGCTCTTCGGCTGCCCCACGGTCATCAACAACGTCGAGACCATCGCGGCCCTGCCTTACATCCTCGAGCAGGGCGCGGCGGGCTACCGCAAATTCGGCACCGAGAAGAGCCCCGGCACCAAGCTGTTCAGCGTCAGCGGCCACGTGCAGCGCCCCGGCAACTACGAGGTGCCGCTGGGCTACCCGCTGAAGAAGCTGATCTATGAGGATTGCGGCGGGATGCGCGACGGCAAGGCGCTCAAGGCCGTCATTCCCGGCGGCTCCTCGGTACCCGTCCTCACCGCCGCCGAGGCCGAGGAGGTCACGCTGGACTACGAGGCCCTGGCGGCCAAGGGCTCGATGCTCGGCTCGGGCGGCGTCATCGTCATGGACGAGACGGTGGACATGGTGAAGGCCCTGACGAACCTGGCGCACTTCTACTCGCACGAGTCCTGCGGCCAGTGCAGCCCCTGCCGCGAGGGCACGGGCTGGTCGCACAAGATCCTGAAGCGCATGCTGGCGGGGGAGGGGCGTCCCGGCGATCTCGAGCAGCTCGAGAAAAACGCGGACCACATGATGGGCAAGACGATCTGCGTCCTGGCCGACGCGCTGGCGATGCCGATTCAGAGTTATTTGAAGAAATTTCGAAAAGAGTTTGAAGCTTATATAAAGATGTAGGGGCGAGCCTTGTGCTCGCCCCTGCAGAGCCTATGCCGAATATCACGATCGACGGAAAACAAATCACGGTGAAAGACGGCACCAGCGTCTTCGAGGCCGCGCGCCAGCATGGCATCGAGATCCCGCACTTCTGCTACCACCCCAAGCTGAGCATCGCGGGCAACTGCCGCATGTGCCTGGTCGACATCGAAAAGATGCCGAAGCCGGCGATCTCCTGCAATACCGTCGCGACCGAGGGCATGGTCGTCCACACCCAGACCGAGAAGGTCAAGGCCCTGCAAAAGAACGTCCTCGAATTTATCTTGATCAACCACCCGATCGACTGCCCCGTCTGCGATCAGGCGGGCGAGTGCAAGCTGCAGCAATACTACATGAGCCACACGCTGGCGGACTCCAACTTCCGCGAGCAGAAGGTGAAGAAGCCGAAGAAGGTCGATCTGGGCCCCTACGTCATGCTCGACGACGAACGCTGCATCCTGTGCACGCGCTGCGTCCGCTTCTGCGACGAGGTCACCAAGACCGGCGACCTCTGCGTCACCCAACGCGGCGATCGCTCGACCCTGACTACCTTTCCCGGCAAGCGGCTCGACAACAAGTATTCGCTCAACACCGTCGACATCTGCCCGGTCGGGGCTCTGACCAGCAAACCCTTCCGCTTCCAGTGCCGCGTGTGGTTCCTGAAGAGCACGCCCTCGATCTGCACGGGCTGCTCCACCGGCTGCAACATCCAGATCAACCACCACGACGGCAAGGTCTACCGCTACCTCCCGCGGGAGAACGAGGCGGTTAACCAGTGCTGGACCTGCGACGAGGGGCGGCTTTCCTACGACTTTATCAACGAGGGGCGCCTCTACCGCCCCAGCGTCCACGAGGGAGGCAAAGACCAAGGCGTCAGCGCCGAGGCGGCCTTAGCCGAGGTCGCGGGTGCCCTGCAGCGCCTGGCGCCCGAGGACGCGGTCTTTGTCGGCTCGGCCTACGAGTCCAACGAGAACAACGCGGCGCTGAAAAAGCTGGCCGAGGCCCTGGGCGTGAAGGATCTGCAATACTCCGCTCACGAGGTCGACAACCCCTACGCCGACGATTTTTTGATGAAGGCCGACAAGAACCCCAACCGCGCGGGCGTCGAGCGCCTGGGCTTCCAGCCCTTCCGCGGCGGGACCCGGGCCAAGGTGGTGGTGGCCCTCGATGGCCTGGGCAAGTCCGACTTGGCGCGGCTGAAATCGGAAGAGCCGCTGTTTTTGGTGCTGCTCGCCAGCAACCAGAGCGAGACCGCCGACTACGCCGACGTGATCCTGCCGGCCGCGACCTTCGCGGAGCAGGAGGGGAGTTTCACCAACTTCCAAAACCGGGTGCAGAAATTCGACAAGGCCCTGGAGCCGGAAGGGGCGATCAAGCCCGCCTGGCAGTGGATCGCCGAGATCGCCCGGGCGATGGGGAAGGATTTGAAGATTGCGGGCGCGGAGCGCCTGTTGGAAGAGTCTTTTGGTTTGAAGTACGCGGACCTGGGAACCTCCGGAAAGGTCTTGTAGGGCGGGCTCATTTTCGCCCTTACCGTAAATGCTAACGATTATTTTAAAAATCCTGATCCCCTTCCTCGTGATCATGCAGATCCTGCCCTTCCTGATCTGGCTCGAGCGCAAGGGGGCCGCCTACATCCAGGACCGCCGCGGGCCCAACCGCGCCTCCATCCTGGGCCTGCGCCTGGGCGGCCTGATTCACAGCCTGGCGGACGTGGTGAAGCTGATTTTCAAGGAAGACATCGTCCCCAGCCACGTCAACAAATTCGTCTACACCCTGGCGCCCTTCCTGGCGATGGCCGTGGCCTGCATGACCTTCGCCGTCATCCCCTGGGCCGCGCCGCTCGATTGGAAGGGGAGCCCCTTCACCCTGCAGGCCGTCGACCTCAACGTCGGCATCCTCTACCTCTTCGCCATCGCCTCGATGGGCGTCTACGGCATCATGCTGGCGGGCTGGGGGAGCAACAACAAGTACTCCCTCTTGGGCGGGCTGCGCTCTTCCGCGCAGATGATCTCTTACGAATTGACCTTGGGCCTCTCGGTGGTGGGCGTCCTGATCCTGGCCGGTAGCCTCGAGCTGAACGCCATCGTCCAAAACCAGGGCGCCAATCCGCTCTTCTGGAACGCGATCCGCCAGCCGCTGGGCTGCATTCTCTTCGTCGTCTCCGCCTTCGCCGAGACCAACCGCCTGCCCTTCGACCTGCCCGAGGCCGAGGCCGAGCTGGTCGCGGGCTATCACGTCGAGTACAGCTCGCTGAAGTTCGCGCTCTTCTTCATGGCCGAGTACGCCAACATGATCGTCGCCTCGGCCCTGATGGCGACGCTCTTCTTCGGCGGCTGGCAGGTGCCCTTCGTCTCCACCGAGGCGCTGCGGGCCCACGCGACGCCCATCTTCTATTATTCGGTCTTAGGCATCGGGGTCTTTTCGATTCTGGCGGGTTGGTTTTTGGCCCGCCGCAAGCCGAAGGTCGTCTATCACGATGCCCGCGACCGCGAGACCAAGGTGCTTGGCATCCCGGCGATCTTGGTCGGGATGGCGCTGGTGGTGGGGCAGGTCCTGCTGGGGCCGCTCGCTCTGGGCGAGACCGGCTCGCAGGCCGCCGCGGCCGCCTTCCAGTTCGGCGCCTTTTTACTGAAGATTTTGTTTTTCTGCTGGGTCTTTATCTGGGTACGTTGGACCCTGCCGCGTTTCCGCTACGACCAGCTGATGAACCTGGGCTGGAGGGTGATGCTGCCCTTGGCCTTGTTGAACGTCGTGGTGACCGCGGGGATTTACCTTTGGTGGTAAGAGCGAATTCATGAACGGCTTTACGATCTTATTTTACGCCTTGGCCGCCCTGGCGGTGATCTCCGCCACCGGGGTGATCAGCTTCCGTCACCCGGTGTACTCGGCGCTCTCGCTGGTGGTGACCCTGATCTCGCTCGCGGGGCTCTTCGTGACCCTGCAGGCGGACTTTTTGGGCGT
>JADYZQ010000188.1 GCA_020853015.1 Deltaproteobacteria bacterium | reverse complement strand
CGGATCTCGATCGCGAGGGTGCCCTGACCCGGCGCCGGGACGATCGGCAGGTCCACCGCGCGGGCGACGTCCAGCCCCAGGCGCTCCATGCCGGCCCGGGCGAGGACGATGGCGTCGTAGTCGCCCGACTCCAGCTTGCGCAGCCGCGTGTCGATGTTGCCGCGCAGCAGCTCGAAATTCAGGTCGGGACGCAGGCGGCCCAACTGCAGGCGCCGGCGCAGGCTGCTGGTGCCCACCTTGGCGCCCGGGGGCAGCGCCGGCCAATCCGATCCCTCCCGCGCGATCATGACGTCGCGGGGGCTCTTGCGCCGCGGGTAGCAGGCGATCTCCAACCCCTCCGGCAAAACGGCCGGCATGTCCTTGAGGCTGTGCACCGCGAGGTCGATGTCGCCTGTGCCAAGCGCGTCCTCGATCTCCTTCACGAAGAGGCCCTTGCCGCCCACCTCGGCCAGGAAACGGTTTTGGATGCGGTCGCCCGAGGTGGTGATGGTCTGAAAATCGACCTCGAGGCCCGGATGCGCGGCCTTCAGCTCTTCGGCGAAGCGCCGGGACTGGGCCAGCGCCAAGGGCGAGCCGCGCGTCCCCAGGATGAGGCGTCGCGGGCTCACGCGACCCCCTTCTCCAACAGACCGCGGAGCAGCGCGGAGAGCTGCCCGTCGACCCGCTGGGCATTGTGCAGGACTTCCTCGTGGTTGAGGGCCTGCTTGCGCCTCAGGCAGGAGTTGGTCACGGCGGAAAGCGCCGCGACCTGCAGGCCGGCGTGGGCGGCGGCGATGGCCTCGTAGACGGTGGACATGCCGATCAAGTCCCCGCCGAGGATGCGGAAGGCGCGGATCTCGGCATCGGTCTCGTAGCTGGGACCCGCGATGCCGACGTAGACGGCTTTCGGCAGGGAAACTTTTAGACCGCGCGCCAGCCGGTCCACCCGCGCGGAGAAGGCGTTTTCGTAGGCTGCGTCCATGGCGGGAAATCGGGTGCCGAGAAAATCCAGGTTGGGGCCGCGCAGCGGGTTGCCGCCGGTGAAGTTGAGGTGGTCCCGAATCCTGGCCAAGCGCCCCACGCGCAGGCGCTCGCGGATCGAGCCGGCGGCGTTGGTGAGGACGAGGCGCTTGAGCCCCCAACGCGCCAGGGCCCGCACGGGAAAGACCACCTGCTCGGGCGCGAATCCCTCGTAATAATGGATGCGGCCGTGCAGGATCAGCGCCGAGGCCGCGCCCTTCCCCTTTCCGGAGACGCGGTAGATCTGCCCCGAATGTCCCGCGACGTGCGGGGGGAGCAGGTGCGGGATATCGGAAAAGGACCGGGCTTTGACCCTTGTGAAAGTCTCGCGAAAGGAGCGACCGAGGCCGGAACCGAAAATGACCGCGAAGTCCGGCGGAGGGCCGAAATGCCGGCGCAGCGCCGCGGCGGCCTCGTCGAGGGAACGGCGGTAGGTCTTGGGGTCGAAGGGGGCTGTCATCAGGGCCAAAGCTATAATTTTTTGAAGGGGTTTTGGCTAGGGATCTTTGTGGGGCGAACACAAGGTTCACCCCTACAGCGCTAATTCGGAGAGAAAGCTACGGCCCAAGGTCCAAGGCACGCCGAAGACCTCCCCCACCGTCGCCCCGATGTCCGCGAAGCTTTCCCTCACCCCCAAGGAGCTCCCGGCGCCGCGCAGCGCCGGCGCATAGGCCAAGAGCGGCACGTATTCCCGAGTATGGTCCGTGCCCCGATAGGTGGGGTCGCAACCGTGGTCCGCGCTGATCAAGAGGAGGTCTTCGGGGCTCATCTTTTCCAGCAGCTCTACCAGGGCCGCGTCGAAGGCCGCCAAGGACCGCGCGTAGCCGGTCGGATCACGGCGGTGGCCGTAGAGCATGTCGAAGTCGACCAAGTTGACGAAGATCAGTCCCTCCCGCGTCTCCTCCAGGCTGCGGAAGGTCTGCGCGATCCCCTCGGGATTGCTCTGGGTGTGGAAGGATTGCGCGAGCCCGCGCTCGCTGAAGATGTCGCCGATCTTCCCGATGCCGACGACGGGGACGCCCTGGGCCGCGAGCGCCTCGAGGACCGTGGGCGCCGGAGGCAGCATGGCGTAGTCGCGGCGCCGCGGCGTGCGGACGAAGTTCCCCGGCTCGCCCGCGAAGGGCCGCGCGATCACGCGCCCCACACCGTAGGCGTCGCAGAGGCCGCGCGCGATCTCGCAGCAGCGGTAGAGCTCGTCGATGGGCACCCGTTCCTCGTGGCAGGCGATCTGGAAGACGCTGTCGGCGCTGGTGTAGACGATCGGGGCCCCGCTGTCCCGATGCGCGGCGCCCAGTTGCTCGAGGATGGTGGTCCCGGAGGCGGCGACGTTCCCCAGCGTCGGCCTTCCGATCGCGGCCTCGAAGGCGGCGATGAGTTCTTTCGGAAAACCCCCGGGGTAAAGCTTGGGCGGCCGCTCCGAGACGACGCCCGCCATCTCCCAATGACCGGTCGTCGTATCCTTGGCGGGCGAGGCCTCGGCCATCTTCCCGAAGCAGGCCCCGCGGCCGGCGACGGCCTTAAGCCCGGGGATGTCGTCCACCCGGCCCAGCCCCAGCCGCTCGAGGCCGGGCAGGCTCAAGCCGCCCATTGCCTCGGCACAGTGTTTCAGGGTATGGGCCCCGGCATCCCCGTAGTCCGCGGCGTCCGGCATCGCGCCGATGCCGACGGAATCGAGGACGATCAGCGTCACGCGTCGCAAGGCCATAGCCCGAAGGATCTCGCAATTGAAGGTCACGATCAATCAAAAAGCCCTGGAGAGACTGCAACGCGGCCACGACTGGATCTTCCGCAGCGACTTGGCGGGCGTGGAGGCCGAAGTCGCCGGCCCCGCGACCGTCGTCTCGGAGAAGGGCAAGGTCCTGGGCGAGGCCCTCTACAGCCCCAAGAGCCTGATCGCCTTGCGCATGATGACCCAAGGCCAGGAGCGGATCAGGGAGGGGCTGATCCGCGAGCGCCTACGCCTCGCCCACGAGCGGCGCCGCGAGATGTATCCGGGCGAAGAGGCCTACCGCGTCGTCTTCGGCGAGGCCGACCGGCTCCCTTCCTTGATCGTCGACCGTTTCGCGGACGTGGCCGTCTTCCAGACCTTGAGCGCCGGGATGGAGACCTTCAAGGAAGCGGTCATCGCGGCCCTGCGGGAGACGCTGAATCCCCGCTCCATCCTCGAGCGCAACGATTCGAGCGTCCGGGAGCGCGAGGGACTGCCCTTGATCCGCCAGGCGGCCTGGGGTGAGGCGCCGGAGGAGGTCGCCTTCCGCTTCTCCGGAAAGACCTTCTCCTTTCCGGCCTTGGAGGGGCAGAAGACGGGGTTCTTTCTCGACCAGCGCTACAACGCCGAGGCCGCGGCCCGCTACGCCCGCGGCGAGATGCTCGACGCCTTTTGCTACGTGGGGCAATTCGGCCTGCACGCCGCGCCGCGCGCCAAATCCGTCCTCTGCGTCGACGCCTCCGAACCGGCCCTCGCGCAGGCCCGGCGCAACGCCGAGCGCAACGGCCT
>JADYZQ010000187.1 GCA_020853015.1 Deltaproteobacteria bacterium | reverse complement strand
TCCGGCCCTCCGCAGCGTCACCACCCGCAGGGCCGCATGGGACGACCGGATCAACGAAAATCGGATGCTTTGACGGCCTTCATCGCGAAGACCTCGATCGATCCCTTCGAACGGCTGCGCCTCGAGACCGAAGGCGGCCCGCTGTCGATGCGCGTCTTCGACCTGGTCTGCCCCATCGGCAAGGGCCAACGCGGTCTGATCGTCGCTCCCCCCAAGGCGGGCAAGACGACCCTGCTCCAGGATCTTTGCAACGCGATCTCCAAGAACAACCCCGAGGTCAAGCTCTTCGCCCTCCTGGTCGAGGAACGCCCCGAAGAGGTCACCGACTTCAAGCGCTCGGTCCCGGCCGAAATCCGCGCCTCTTCCTCCGACCACGACACCGAGCACCATATTCAGACCGCCAACACCCTATTGGAAGACGCGGTCGTTCTGGCCAACGAGGGCAAGGACGTCGTCATCGTCGTCGACTCGCTGACCCGCCTGGCCCGGGTCCACAACCGCGAGGCCCGCAGCGGCAAGACCTTGAGCGGCGGGGTTGACGCCAACGCCTTAGAGGTTCCGCGCCGTTTCTTCGGCGCCGCGCGCAAGCTCGAGGAAGGCGGTTCGGTCACCATCCTCGCCACGGCGCTGATCAACACGGGCAGCCAGATGGACGAGTATATCTTTCAAGAGTTCAAGGGCACCGGCAACATGGAGCTCGTGCTCTCGCGGCGCCTCGCCGAGCAGCGCATCTTCCCCGCCATCGATGTCCCGGCCTCCGGAACGCGCAAGGAAGAAAAACTGCTCAGCCCCGAAGAATACGCGACGATGCAGAAAATCCGCGGCTTCCTGGCCGGCCTCAATCCCATCGACGCGGGCAAGAAGCTCCTCGAAACCCTCCAGCGCTACCCGCGCAACGCCGACCTGCTCAAAGCGGTGCAAGGCGGTTTACAGTAACGGGTCCGGGTGCTTTAATGCGTCCATGGCACGCCGCGAACAAATCGAAAATTTCTTGAATTCCCCGGCCTTCGGCGTCGTCGGCGCCTCGCGGGACCGCAATAAATACGGCAACCGCGTGCTGCGCAAATATCTCGAACACGGCTATCGGGCCCATCCCGTCAACCCCCGCGAGCGGGAAATCGAGGGCCTCCCCTGTTTCGCCAGCATCCTCGACCTGCCGCCGGAGGTCGCCAGCATCTCCATCATCACCCCGCCGCCGATCACCGAGGCGGTGGTCGGCCAGGCGATTCAAAAGGGGATCCGCAATATCTGGATGCAGCCGGGCGCGCAGAACCCCGCGGCCATCCGCATGGCGGAGGAGAACGGACTCAACGTGATCGGGGACGGGACCTGCCTATTGGCGACCCTTGGGTAAATCCAAGGCCTCCGGGGCCTCCCCACGGCGCAGGTAGAAGGGCAGGCGCGCCGGGTTCAGGGTCCCCGTGATGTGGAAGGCGGCGGCTTGGTGCTCCTCCCCGAACAGGGGATCCTCGATCGGTCCGGAGACCCGAATCTTCTCCGCGGTTAAGGGATCGTGGAAGCTCCCCTCGGCCCGCCCGGTTGCCGGCGCGAAGATCCGCTCGCGATTCAAGATCCGAAAAATCTGCGGATTGTGCGTATCCCTGAGATGAAAGCGCATCCCGCGCAGCGCCGCCTGCGTCGCCAGCCAATCGATCAGCAGGGTCCCTGCGCCGGGCCGCATCCGGTCGGTCTCCAGGTTTTGCAGGTGTATCGCATCCTTTTCCAGATACGCAACGGCGATGCCCTGACGGTCGCCCTCCTCGATCCGGAAGTTCAGGCGCAGGGTCCCCGGCGGCAGGCTCTCGTAGGCGGGCAAGCGCGCGCTCAGCCAAGAGGTCTTGAGAGAGAGCTCCCGACCTTCGCGTTTGGCGATCACCGCCTCGGCGCCCTTGCGCAGCCAATGGGAGAGATCCGGCAGGTGGAGCTCGTAGGGATGCTCCCCCTCGCGCGCGAGGACGATGGGAGTCTTCCCGCCGCTGAGCCGCGACAGGACCGCGCTGCCCAGGGCGAGGGCCCCGTTGCCGAGGCGCCGAGCCGCGCGGCTGCGCAGGACGAAGGTGACGGCACCGGCCAGCAAGGCCGCGCCGAGCGGCGGCACCGCCGGGAAGGCGTTGGCGACGCTCATCAGGAAATCCCCCGTCGCGGCCTCCGCCTTCCCGGGATCCAGCAAGGTCGCCGCCCCGATCAGCAAGGCCAGCGAAGTCGCGGGCGGAAGGGAGCCGCCCCTCGGACCCAAGGCGTCTCGGATCAAGATGCGGACCTGGTCGACCATCATGCGGCGCTCGGGAGGCAGACTCCCCTTGGGGAATTTTTTATCCAGGGCGGCTTGTAATTCCTGCAGCTCCCAAGTCTCGAGTCGCGGCACGATCTCACGAAATATTCCAAAGCTCTGCGCGCGGCGCGGCGGCTCGGGGTCGGCAAGGCGGGCGCCGAGCGCGACGGCGAGACTCAGGCGCAGCAAGACCGGCCAGCGCGACAGCTCCTGGCGAAGGAAGACCTCGGCCGGTTCTTTGAGCCGGAGCAAGGCCTCGAGGTTGCCGGCCATGGCATCCACCGCGATCTCCAATTCCGGTTTCGAGAGGCGCCGCAGCTCGCCGCGCAGGTGGGTTAATGCCTGCCGGACCCGCTTCGAATTTTCACCGGGGAGTTTTTCCAGCTCCGCCAGGGCGGCGAGGGCTTGGCGGAGCTGCGGGCTAGGCTCCTTCGCGGGCTGGGCCTCGGGGACCTCGGCCGCTCGGGAGGACTTTTCCTGCTTCGCCGCTTGTCCCGCGTCTTCGAGGCCGGCCTTCACGGGGCTCTTGGGCTTCGCCGCCTTGGCAGGACGAGCGGGCGACGGCGGCTCGAATCCCTCTTTCTTCCCTGCCGATGCCGACTCCGGACCAGTCGGCATCGGCACGGCCGGCGCAAAACGGCTGTATTCGAAATAATGCCCTTCCCCCGTCCGGCTCATCGCGAGCAAGAGTCCGCCCTGAGCGTCGGAGAGCCGCCAATGGACGGAAGAGGCCTTGTCGACCTCGAAAAGCAATTCCTGGGCGGTCTCCGGGAAGACTCGGATTTTCAAGCGATCCGCCGCGAGCCACTCGGCCTGCCGCTCGGGTCGGTGGGCCTCCTCCATCGTCAGCTCGTTGTAGCGCGGCGTGGGCGCATGGAGGTCTTGCACCAAGGCCTTCTCCTTCGCGTCCCAAGCGTAGAGCCTCGAGACCAGGTAGGGAAATTCCGGACGATGCCGGTCAAAGTCGAGGGACACCACCAGCGACCGCGTCGGGCGCTCCCCGTGGGCGGCGGCCCGCGGATCCCAGAGCAGGACGCTGCGCGGGCGCTTGGCTTGGTCGAAGGCGACGAGCCGCTGCAGCTCGCCGGTGTCCGCGTCGATCAAGGCCCAGAGGTGCCTGGCCGGGTCGGACCCTTGGTCGAGGAAAAATTTGCGCAAAGCCGCATCCTCCCGCAGCATCGCGACCAGCGGCCCCTTGAGCAGGGACGACTCCTTCGTCCGGTAGCCGTGCAGGAGGCTGGTGAAGCCGTCCTCCAGCGAATACATCAGGTGAATCATCCCCCCGGTCATCGCGGTCTCGCGCGTGGCCAGGTCCAGCAGGATGCTGCCGCGCGAGAGCTTCGTCTCGATTTGCCGGACGTTGAGAAAGGTCTCCGCCCGCGCGCCGCCGCCTCCCTCCGCGCGGGCTTGGGAGAGCATGGGGCGGGAGTCGAGGGGATTCGGGCCAAGTGCGAAATCGGGCTTGAACCGGCCCCCGCCCGCAACGGCCAGGGCGGACGAGAAAATTCGCGGATCGCCGCGCGAGGCCCGCGCGGCCTGCAGATCGAGGCCGGCCTCCAGGGCCTTGAAGCGGCGCCCAAAGAGGGCGCCGGCCAGGCGACCGCCGACGTGAAAATGGACGAGGGTGGCGAGGGCGTCGCCGACGCGGACCGCGTTGGAAGAAGCGGACCGCCAACCCAGGGTCTCTTCAAGCCGATGAGCGAGGAGGATGCCGCCGAACATGGTCGATTGCGGCGCGAGGCTCCGCGTCGCCGCGGAGAAAGCCCCCTCGCCCGCCGCCCAACGCCGCAGGCCCGCCTGCGTCATAGCGCCCGCACCCTTCAAGGCGCCTAGGGTCAAGGCCCCGGCGGCCCAATCGCGGGCCCAGGCCCGCGGACTTAAGTCGACCGGCTCGCCGAACAAGGCCGCCCCGCCCTTCGCCACCGCCGTGAATGCGAGGGTCTCGACGCCGAATCCCGCCATGGCACCGCCCGCGCGAAGCCCAAGTCCGCGGGTGAAAAATCCCGCCGACGAGAGGGCCAAGCGGCTCAGCGTCGCCGCACGCGTCAGGCGAAAGGTCAGACCCGCGGCGCCCATCGCCAAGATCGAAGAGGGATGCATCGCGTCCTTGGCGAGGCGGCGGAGCAGGAATTCGGCTCGGGACCCGAATGTGCCTTTCCCCTGAAGCCCGTCCAAGTGCCGTTGCGCGCTCGCTTGTAGGGGCCGTTCGCGCTTGTCCCCCGTTAAGGGGAGAACGGCCCCGGCGGCGACGGCGTATAACTCCGCCGCCGCTTCCAGCCGATCCTCCGCCTCCAGACGCCGCGCGAGATTCAAGACCCCGGCCGCGAACAAAGAATCATCGCCCTCGCGAGCCAAGGCGGCCAGCTCCGCCATCGCGGCCCGACCGAAGCTCGCCTCGTTTTCAAAAGTATATGGAAACACGGGCCGATCGGCGCACCACGGCGCCCGGCCCGAAAAATCGCCTCGAAATGAACCCGTCTTCATGTGCCCCGGAACGACGGCCTCGCCACTGGCCGCCTAACCATTTGAAATTACATAAAAAATTAGTGAATTTTAACGAAGGTTTTTCGGGTGGGCGAAATAATAGTTGTGGATCTTCTACGGCCGGCTCGTCGAGGCCTCCCGGAGAGGTTCTTCAAAATTTTCCCCGCACTACACCTGCCTCCCTTCGAATTACGGAATCAGCGCCTTCGGAAAGAACTGCGACGCAAAATTCCAGGCAATTCCCGAACAAAAAAACCGCCCCGGGATCTTTCCCGAGGCGGTCTTAAAACACCATCCTAGAGGCGTCGCCTATTGGACTTGAAACGCCCCCTTCAGGTCCTCGGTCTGGGAGATACCGGTATAGTCGCTGATGTTCGAGCATTGCCCGCTGGTGGCCGGCTTCAGCGAGATCACGTGGAACTGATAGAAGCCCCCCGATTGCAGTGGCGCCGGGGGAGTGACCTCTTCGAGAACCGCTTGACCATAGGTGACGCTGACCGTGCTGCTACCGGAAACCCCGTCGATCCTGGCGTCCCAAACCACTTGGCCGAGCGAATCATAGACGATGATTTCGTAGCCGGTTTCGGAGGAATCGTCTTCCCAGGTCAAAATGGGGGTCGCCGAGACCACTTGGTTGGGGGTGGGGACGATCACCTCGAGGGCCCCGGTGATCTTGATGGGGTTATCCAGGCTTTCGCTAGTGGTGATCTGACCGTTGGTCACGCTGACCTCGATGATCTTGGTGCCGGAGATGCAGATATCCGGGTCGCGCACCAACTGATCGTTCTCGAAGGAAGCGAGGATCAGGTAGTTGCCGTCAGGAACCCCGGGAATAGAGAAGGTGCTTCCGGCATCCCCATCCCGCAGGCCCGGGGGCGTCTGCCCGCGGATAAAGACCTTAAGGCCCGTCACCAAGCCGGATTCCCGGCTAAAGACCGTGGACTTCACCGCAAGGATGACCGTCGTTTGCTGCGCGCCCGCGTTCACGTAGTTGAGGTTTCCGTTCAAGGTTGCGGTCGCATCGCCTTGGCGGGTCAGGGCGACCCCCGTCACGACCTGCGTGTTGGCCAGGGTCACCGGGACCGGCGCGTAGTTCGAGCCGGAAACGAAGGCCCTTACGTTGTAGGAACCCGCCGGCAGGTTGTAAATGGCGAAGCTCCCGTCGGGGCCGGCGATGGACGAGCAATTATTTTGCGGAAGGACGGGACAGGGATCTCCGGAGACAATCTCCGCGACCACCAGGACACTGGTTTGATCCTGCGGAATGGGGACCGTCCCTTGGATGGAGGCGGAGGGAGCGCCGCCCGGCAGGGCGACCAAAGCGATGTCGGTGAGAGAACTATCCAGCGTAAAGGACCCATTGCTTTCCGTCGCAAGGGAAAGGTCGATGGGGAATCCCTCCCTCAGGCCGCCCGGGAAAGACTCGTAACCGGAGGCATCGGCGCGCAGAAAGATCTGGTCCACGGGGGTTCCATCGGGATTTCGGGCCGAGGAAACCAGGATGGTGTAATTCCCGGAGGCATCGGTGACGGCGACGTCGCTGACCGCGGCGCCGTTAACGTCAAGGGCCACTACCCTGGCGCCGGCAATGACTTGTCCGGTTTCCAGATCCGTGACGGTTCCCGTCAGGGTGACGGGGGTGAAACAGGAGGCCTCGCCGCCCTGCACCTGCTCGCAAAATTGACCGCCTTCGCAGCCGGTATTGGCCACGGGATCGCAACCGCCATCCCCGCCGCCACCGCAGGAAATTCCGCCGAATCCGGCTAAGACGAGGCTTAAAACGGTAAAGAAATAAATGCGTACGTGCATAAGGTTCCCCATGTCTGTTGTTTTGGATAGGTAAAAAGTTATTGGAGTGTGACGCCGGGGCGGTGATGGGGTCACACGCAAAACTCAAATCGACCCGGCGTTTGGAGCCGGCTCCATCGCTAGGTTCGCTTTTTTTAGGGCGTTGGGGGAGTTCAGTACAGGAAGTGATACGTCGTTTCTTATAAAAACCATGTACAACTAAAAAGATGGATTTATCGATATTTCGTAATCGATGCCTTAAATCGATCTAAGGCCCCGGGGCAAAGCCTCCCAAAGAAGTCGAACTCGCGGAGATCATCCGGGTCGCCCGCGTGATCTGCAGCGCCGCCTTCGGAAACACCCCTAGATAAAAGGCCCCCGCGATCATCAAGGCGAGCAGCAGCTTGAGGCTCGCTGCCGTACGCGGCGCCTGCAGGACCTTTTCCTTGGAGTGAAAGTACATCCGCACAATCGGTCCCAGGTAATAGTAGAGCGAGACCGCGCTGGCGAGGATGCCGCCGATCGCCAAGGGATAAAGGCCGACCTCGATGGCCTGGCTGAAGAGATAGTATTTCGCCAAAAAGCCCGCCGTCGGCGGGACGCCGGCGAGCGAAATCAAGAAGACGCTCAAGGCCGCCGCCAGGGCCGGGTGTCTCTCGCCCAGGCCGTCGAGCTGTTGGATCTCGTTCACCTCTTCGCCGCGGCTGGATAGCACGCTCAGCACCGCGAAGACGCCCAAAGTCAGCAGGCTGTAAACCATCAGGTAGAACAGGATGGGGCTTAAGGCCTCGCCGCGAAAGCCCCCCGCGCCAAGCAAGGTCGCGACGCCCAAGAGCAGATAGCCCGCGTGGGCGATCGAGCTGTAGGCCATGATGCGCTTCAGGTGGCGCTGGCGCAGGGCGACCAGGTTGCCGACGAGCATCGTCGCGAAGGAGAGCATCACGACCCAGCGCTGCAAGGGCAGCTCGGCCTGGGGCAGGAGGGCCTGGACCGCGCGGACCAGGGCGCCGAAGGCGGCGACCTTCACCCCCGTCGCCATGAAGCCGGTGACCGGGATCGGCGCGCCGTCGTAGGCGTCGGGCGCCCAGAAGTGGAAGGGCACCGCGCCCACCTTGAAGGCGAAGCCCAAGAGGATCAAGAGCGCCCCCAGCTTGAAGATCGTGCCCATCCCGGGATCGGCGAAGATATGCGGGAGGCGCGCCAGGTCCAAGGTGCCGGTCGCGCCGTAGAGAAAGGAAACCCCCAGCAAGAGGAAGGCGGTGGCCACCGAGCCCAGCAGGAAATACTTAAAGGCCGCCTCCCCCGAGCGCGGGTCGTAGCGTCGCAGTCCCGCCAAGGCGTAGAGCGAGAGGCTCATGATTTCGAGGCCCAGGACGAAGACCAAGAGCTGGGTCGTCATCACCATCGTGACCATCCCGAAGGCGGCGAAGAGCAGCAGCGAGAAGAACTCGGGAATGGCCTCGGATTGGGAGAGCCAATAAGGATAGGCGATCAGGACGGTCGCAAAGCCGATCAGCGAGATCAGGATACCGAGGAACAGGGAGAAGGGATCGACGACCAAGAGATCCAAGGCCTGCGTATGCCCCAATTCCCACTGATAATAGAAGCCCTGCGCGCTGAGCAGGAAGATCACGGCCGCCAGGACCGCGGTCAGCTTGGCCTGGTGCCGGGCCGGAAAGACCGCCGTAAACAACGAGACCAAGGCCCCGATCAGCAAGGTCAAGGCGGGCCAGGCGGCATCCCAAAGTTGTCCGACGTCGAGGGTCATCGCGGCAGGCCTCCTCCCACCTGGATCTTGGCGGCCGATTCGACCCGCTGCAAGAGGGCCTCGGTGGCCGGCTCGATCTTTTGCAAGAAGTAATTCGGCTTCACGCCCATCCACACGATCAGGATCAGGAGCGGCAGCAGGCAAAGCACCTCGCGCTTGCCCAGGTCCTTCAGCCCTTCCATGTGCTTATTCTTGACCGGACCGAAGAAGACCCGCTCCACCATCCACAGCATGTAGACCGCCGCGAAGATCACCGACAGGGTCGAGATCATCGCCGCCCGCGGCAGGACGCTGAAGCTGCCGGAGAGGATCAGGAACTCGCCGACGAAGCCGTTGGTCCCCGGCAGGGCGATGGACGAGAAGGTGACGATCAAAAAGATGACCGTGAAGACCGGCACCAGCTTGGCGATGCCGCCGTAGTCGACGATCTTGCGGGTGTGCGTCCGGTCGTAGATCATCCCGACCAAGAGGAACAGAGCCCCGGTGGAGACGCCGTGGTTGAGCATCTGGTAGACCGCCCCCGTCACCGCCTGGGGCGTGAGCGCCATCAGACCCAGCATGACGAAGCCCAGGTGCGAGACCGAGGAGTAGGCCACGAGCTTCTTAATATCCTTCTGCACCATCGCGACCAGGGCCCCGTAGACGATGCCGATCACCGCCAGCATCACCAAGAGCGGCCGCGCCGCCTCCAGCCCCTCGGGGAAGAGAGGCATGGCGAAGCGCACGAAGCCATAGGTCCCCATCTTGAGCAGGACCCCCGCCAGGATCACGCTGCCCGCGGTCGGCGCCTCGACGTGGGCGTCGGGCAGCCAGGTGTGCAGCGGAAACATCGGCACCTTGATCGCGAAGGACAGGGCGAAGGCGGAAAAGAGAATCAACTGAGTCTTGGCGTTCAGGCTCAGCTCCAACCAGCGATCCAGGGAGAAGGTTTCGCCGGCCTGGTAATAGAGGTAGATCATCGCCAGCAGCATCAGGACCGAGCCCACCATCGTGAAGAGGAAGAACTTGATCGCCGCGTAGATGCGCCGCTGTCCGCCGTAGATCCCGATCAGGAAGTACATCGGGATCAGCATGGCCTCCCAAAAGATATAGAAGAGAAAGACGTCTAGGGCGCAGAAGGCCCCGATCATCCCGGCCTCGAGGGTGAGCAGGAAGAAATAGTATTTCTTTTGCTGCTCCGCGATCGAGCCCATCGAGAAAAGCACGGTCAGCGGCATCAACAGGGTGGTGAGCAGGATCAGCCAAAGGGAGAAGCCGTCGATCCCGACGTGGTAGGCGATGCCCAATTCCGGCAGCCAGCCGTAGCGCTCGGCGAAGCGGTAACCCGCCGCGTCGCCGTAGTGATAGACCAGGTGCAGCGAAAGGGCGAAGG
>JADYZQ010000186.1 GCA_020853015.1 Deltaproteobacteria bacterium | reverse complement strand
TGCTGCGCGCGAAGAAGCGGATCGAGCTGCTCAAGGAAGAGATCAAAGAATATTACTGGAATTCGGTCGTGACCTCCGACCTGCTGGAGCTGCGCAACATCGCCTGCGTCGCCGAGCTGATCATCCTTTCGGCCTTGTGGCGCAAGGAGAGCCGCGGCCTGCACTACAACCTAGACTTTCCCTCGCCCGCCGAGCTCTATCGCCGGGATACGATCCTGGAGCCGTAGGGGCGCCCTATATCGTTCAATGAAATTTGAGCGCCCCTCCCCCCGCCACGCCGTGGATCCGCAAAGAAAAGGGGATCTGACGGTCCCGCAGGCCCTCGTAAGGAAACACTACGCGGTAACCTTGGTACCACAGGTTGAGGTAATTGAAGAAATACAGCTCGAAGGGCGTAAGCGTGATCTTCTCGACGGTCTTGGGTTTGTAGATTTGTCCTCCGACGTCCAGGCTTAAGTCCTGCAAGGACTTCTCGTTGCCCAGTTCCATCATCTCGCGTTTGCGGCCGTAGAGGGCGACGAAGAAGGTTGCCTGGGGGTCGGAAGCCAGCCAGGGGGCCGCCCGCTCCTTCGCCCTCTGGTCCTGGCCCAGCGGGTAGACCTTGTCGTATTCGGCGCGGAAGGCCTCGCGGAACTCGTCGGAGGCGTAAGTGGCGTAGATCATCAAGGTGGCCTGGAGGTCCTGCCAGTTATAGTACTCGCCCTTCTTGGTGTAGCGCCGCAGGACCTTGCCGTAGGGATCCTGGACCGGGAAGACGGTATCCTTCGCCAAGGCCGTCCCCGAAAAAAGCGAGAGCACGAGCAGCCAGAGGACGCGTTTTTTCATGGGGTGTTCCTCACGCCAATAATTCCGTTTTGGTGAAGAGGCTGCATACTTTCAATCCCTCCGCCTCCAAGGCCTCGCGGCCCCCCTCTTCCCGGTCGACGATCACCATGACGCCCAGGGGCACGAGTCCGGCCTCGCGCACCGCCTTGCAGGCCTTCAGGATGGAACCGCCGGTGGTGATGACGTCCTCTACCAAAATCACCCGCATCCCGGGCCTCAGGTGGCTAGCCCCCTCGATCCAGCTCATCGTGCCGTGGCCTTTGGGTTCTTTGCGGACGATGAAGCTGAGCAGCGGGAAGCCGCGCAGGAAGGAGGTGACGGCGATCGCCGTGGCGATGGGGTCGGCCCCCAGCGTGGGGCCGCCGACGGCCTGGGCCTCGGCGAAGTGCTCGGCGGCCAACTCGCCCATCAGCTGCCCGACCAGGGTCGCGCCCTCCGGATGGAGGGTGGTCTGTTTGCCGTCGAAGTAGAAGTCGCTCATCCGGCCCGAGGCCAGGCGCACCTCCCGCTTCTGGTAGCTGAATTTCAGGATCAATTCCTTGAGCCGTCGCCGGCGCTCCGCGTTCACTTGTGCAACCTCGCTTCCAGCCATTGTTCGATGTCGCGAAAGACCTTTTCTTTGCCGACCTCGTTGAAGGTCTCGTGGAAATAGCCGGGGTAGACCTTGAGCTGCTTGTCCTTGAGATCCAGGCGTTCGAAGAACTCCCGGCTGCCTTCGGTCGCGGTGATCTTGTCGTCGCCGCCGTGAACGATCAGGAGCGGCGTCCTGATTTCCGGCGCCAGGGCCATCACCTCGTCGAGGTTTTTTAATATTTCGGCGCCGAGCTTCAGGCTGATCTTGCGCGCGACCAGGGGGTCTTCTTCGTAGGCGCGGACCACGGCCTCGTCGTGCGAGACCCAGGAGGCGTGGATGTCGTTGGGGATGAGGACCTCGGGCAGGAAGCGGGAGGCGGCGGTGCCGAGGATTTTCTTCAGGGCCGGGACCGGCAGGGCCAATTTCAAATTGGGGCCCGAGAGCACCGCGCCCTTCAGCTCTTTGGGCTTGCGGGCGAGGTAGTTGACCCCGACCTGCCCGCCGAAGGAGTGGGCCACGAGAAACAAGGGCTGCTTTGCCTCGCGCTCGCGGATAAGGCCGACGAAGCGCTCGAGGTCGTCGACCAAGTCTTGAAAGCGGTCGGCATGCGAGCGCGGGCCGGGGCTTTTGCCGTGGCCGCGCTGATCCATCAGGTAGAGCGCCCAGCCTTGGTCGAGGAAGTAGTCGATGAAGAAGCGGTAGCGGCCCGAATGCTCGCCCAGGCCGTGCAGTACGACCAAGGCCCCCCGCTTTTTTTCGGGGATCCAGGACTGGTAGTACAGCTCATAGCCGTCCCAGGTCTTGAAAAATTGGTGCGTCGGCGCGGCGGCCTTCATGGAATCTCCCCAAGGCTCGATCTCTCGACCCAACCTTCCTTGCCGGAGGCGCTTTTGACAAGCGCAAAATCGCCCTGGGACTTGCGCAGCTCCACCAGGGCGCCGTCCTTGAGCTCCTCGCGGCTGGAGGCGTCGGGGAGCGGGTTTTCGCGCAGGGCCACGCGGGGGGCCACGATCAGGGCGGGCTCGGAGAGCCAATGGGGCGGGCGGCGCAACGCGAGCTGGAAGAGCCCGTAAACCAGCGGCAAGGCGCAGCAGGCCGCGGCGACGGCGAAGGCGGGCCGGCGCCTCAGCCGGTGGACGGCCAGGAAGCCGAAGAGCCCCAGGCTGCCCGCGGCCGTCAGGATCAGGGCCTCGGAGGCGTTGAGGGACAGGCGATACCAGGGGATCTTGCGCAACAGGGCGCGGGGGCCCTCGGCCGGCGGCGCCTTGTCGACCTTGGCCTCGAGGAAGGCCAGGTTGTGGCGGATGTCGGGATCGCGCGGCGACCAGTCGCGGGCCCCGAGGAAGTAGCGGCGGGCCTGCCCCACCTTGCCGAGGCGCCAGTAGGCGCTGGCGATGTTGTAGTAGAGATCTCCGTTGTGGAAGCCGATCTCGCCCAGCTCGCCCCAGGCGCGGATGGCGTCCTCGTAGCGGCCGGCCTGGTAGTCGGCCTGGGCCTGGTTGGCGAGCTCGGCGGGCGTGACGGCGCGGGCGCTAACCGGGAAGAACACAAGACAGCCGATGATAAAGATTTTTCTCAAGTTCATAAATATTCGGATGCCGTTGCAGGGGCGAACCTTGTGTTCGCCCCTGCGTCTCTACGTCGCCTTTTCGATCTCCCGCAACAAATCCATCGCCTCCAGCTTCAACATCTTGTCGCTGGGGCGCTTGTCCGCCGCCCCGCCGTACTGCCACATGTCCAGCTGCTCGAGGAAATACACCGCGCGGCGGTAGGTCTCGATGGGCACGCCGCGGGATTTCAGCAGGTCCTCGATCTCCAGCGGAGTCAGCGCCGTGCCCTTCACCAAGAAGCGGTCGCTTAAGTACTGCTTGAAGACCAGGCTCAGCTTCGAGAAGTCCGATTCCCCGCCCAGTTTCTGCACCGCGGCCTTGGCCTGCTTAAAGGCGCGGCTGCGCTTGCGGTCGTCGGCGTGGGCCAACGAGCGGGCGCGGTAGCGCCCCCAGCCGATCAGGCCGAGGAAGCCGATGGGCGCCCCCACCAACAGGGTCCAGGCGGTCGCGCCCTCCCAGGGGCGCAGGGCCTGGCTGTAGAGGACGGCCGCGGCCGGCTTGAGCGGACGCAGGTCGAAGGCCGGCCCCTGGGCCGCGGCGGCGGCCTTGGAGTCCTCGAGGCCGGCCGTCACCAACTTTTCCGAAGAGGGCCCGCCGAGGATGTGCACGGTCAGCGGCGCCGTGCTGAGCTTCTCGTAGGTCCCGGTCTCCGGGTTGAAGTAGCTGAACTCCTGGGCCGGGATGCCCGTGGTCCCCGGCCGCTCGGCGACCAGGGCGTACTCGAAGATCTTCTTGCCGGAAAGGCCTTGGAGGCTCTTGTCGAGCTTCACCTCCGGCTTGGAGGGATAGACCTTGAAGTAGTCCAGGTTTTGCAAATCCGGGAGGTTGGCCTCGCGGATGTTGCCCTTGCCCGAGACCTCGATCTTCAGGTTGCTGGTCTCGCCCAGGCTGAGGCTGTCCTTGCTGAGCGTGCTCGAGATCGCGAATTGCCCGACCAGGCCGGTGAAGTCCTGGGGCGACGGCGGCAGCTCTTTTACCTTGATCCCCACGCTGGCCGCCGCGAAGGTCCTCGGCTTGCTGGTCATGGCAAAGCCCTGAAAAAAGGGATCGTCGAAGGGACCCCGGTTGATCCGCACCGGGACATTGCCCTTGACCTTGGTCTCGCCGGTCTGCAGGTCCCCCGCCTTGGTCGGGAACAGGGCGAAGCGCCACTCGTTGACCGCGTAGCGACGGCCGCCGAGCTCGGTCTCGTACTTGCGCTCTTTCATCAGCTCTTCGGTGAAGAAGTCCTTGAAGTCGGGCAGGCTTAAAGTGGCGCCGGAGATGCTGACGGAGGAGTAAAGCCGGAAGGTGAAGATCACCTGCTGCCCGACGTAGACTTCTTTGCGGTCGGTCTCGGCGGTGACGAAGGTGTCGGCGTAGGCCTTGTCGTCGGGCGGCGCCTGCGGGGGTTGGCGGGGCCAAGGTTGGGGCATGCCGGGCATCTGCGGAAAGCCCGGCGGCGCCGAGGGAAAGCCGGGCATTTGGGGGAAACTCGGCTGGGTCTGGTAACCGGGCCCTCCCCCGCCGCCGTCCGGCGTGACGCGGACGCGGACGGGTCCCGCGCTGTATTCCTGCCCCTCGATGTAGACCTTGACCGGGCCGATCTGGAAGTCGCCCACGCGGCGCGGGGAGAGGACGTAGGTGAAGGTCTTGCTCACCGACATCTCGCCGTTGACGATCTCGACCGAGTTCGCCGTCGAGCGGCCGACGACGTCGAAATTGCCCAGCGGCGGGATCTCGGGCGTGGTCAGGGCGCTGCCGCCGCGGATCTCGACGGTCATGGTCAGGGTATCGTCCATCGAGACGGTGTTTTGGTCGACCTCGACGCGTACGGTGGGTTGTGCGAGGGCCTCGGGCGCCGCGCCGAGGAACGCCGCCGTCAGAGCTCCCAAGATGTAAAGACGGAATTTGCGCATCGCTTACCAGTCGTTTTCCGGAGTCCGAGAACGGCCCATAGCCTCCCGAATCTGTTTATTGCGTATCGCCTCGCTTTTGTCCTCGATCATCTCCAGCCAGCGCTCGGCCTCTTGTTCTCCCGGGCCGGGCTTGGCCTTGACCTTGCCTTGGCGGCCGCCGCCTTGGCCTTCCTTGGGCGCCTCGCCGGCGGCCTCCAGCTGGCCCTCGAGGTTGGGCTTTTTCTGCCCTTGTCCCGAGTCGCCACGGTCCTGGGCCCCTTGCGAGGCCTCTCCTTGATTTTGCCCCTGGCCCTCCGGGGAATCCTTTTGGGCCTGTCTGTCTCCGCCCTGTTCGCCCTCGCCCGGTTCCGGTTTTTTCGGCTCGCCCTCGGCTCGATCGGGTTGTTGGCCGGCCTGCGGGCCCTGCGATTTTTGGTCCCCGGATTTTTCCGGCTCCGCTTGGCCTTGGGATCCGCCCTGGGCCTGAGGCTGCGGCTTTTCGCCCTGGGCGCCCTGGGGCTGGGCCTGCGATCCGGAATCCGGCTTAGAACCTTGTTGCGCTTGCTTTTGCTGGCCCTGTTCTCCCGCCTCCGCCTGTTTTTGCTTCTCGGGCTGCTGGCCGCTTTGGCCCTCTTGCGGAGGCTTTTCCTGCTCGGCCTGCGGCGATTCCTTCTTTTGATCCTGCCCCTGGCCGCCTTGGGCCTGCTGCGAGTCCTGTTGCTCCTGTTTTTGACCGCCCTGCCCTTGCTGCTGCTCATCCTGGAGTTTTTGCCCCTGGGATTGGGCCTGGTCTTGTTTTTGCTGTTCCGAACCGGAGCTCTGCTGCTGTGGGTCTTGCTGGCCACCCTGAGCCTGTTGTTGCTGTTGTTCGCTTTGTTGGTTCTGCTGCTGTTGCTGTTCTTGTTGTTGCCGCTGGGCCTCTTGCTGTTTCTGCAGCTGGCGCTTGACGAACTCGAGGTTGAGCTTGGCCTCGGCGTCGTCGGGCTTCAGCTTGAGGGCCTGCTCGTAGGCCTGGATGGCCTCCGGCAGCTTGCCCAAGCGGTATTGGGTGTTGCCCAGATTGTAAAGGGCTTGTTCTTGCAGCGCCGGGGTCCCTGTCTTGGCCGCGGCCTCGAAGCTCTCGCGGGCCTTGTCGAAGGCGCCCATCCGATACTGCGTGGCACCCAGGTTGTAGAAGTCCTGGGAATCGGCTTCGGCCTTCAAGTTTTCCTCGAAGTTCTTTTGGGCCTCCGGGTAGTTCTTCTCTTCGTAGGCCTTGCGGCCCCGGTATTCCCGCCAAGTGTCCCAAGGACCCGCCCAGGCGCGGCCGGAAACCGCGCCCACCGCCGCCAGCGCGAGGGCTAGGATGC
>JADYZQ010000185.1 GCA_020853015.1 Deltaproteobacteria bacterium | reverse complement strand
CCCCCGCTTTAGTAGCCCCCAGGCCGATGTTGCGGCGCGTTAAGCGCCGTCACCTCTATATAAAGGATTGCCCCGTGGCCTTCAAAAAAGTCGATCACGTCGCCATCGCCGTTCCCAACCTGGAGGAGGCGGTCAAGCTCTACCAAAGCCTGCTGGGCAAGGGGCCCGAGCACGTCGAGGAGGTCGAGGAGCAAAAGGTCCGCGCTGCCTTCTTCGGCGTCGGCGAGACCAACCTCGAGCTGCTCTTTCCCACCTCGCCGGACAGCCCCATCTCGAACTTCCTCGAGCAGAAGAAGGGTCGCGGCGGTCTGCACCACATCTGCATCGAGGTCAGCGGCCTCGAAAAGCACCTCGAGGAATTGAAGAAGCAGGGCGTCCAATTGATCGACGAGAAGCCGCGCATCGGCGCCCACGGCAAGCGCATCGCCTTCGTCCACCCCAAGTCCACCGGCGGGGTCCTGCTGGAGCTGTCCGAGCCCATCGGCGACCAAGATTTGCATCATACCTAATAGGAGAAATCTCTCATGAGTCCCAAAGTGCATCCGAACGAGGCCCTCTTCGCGGGCGAAAAGCCCTTTCCCGTCATTCCTTCCTGCGAGCATTTCGCCGGCTCCGAAAAGCTGATCACCAAGGCGATGGAGCTGCAGAACACGAAGGGCGGCGTCTTCGACATCACGATGGACTGCGAGGACGGGGCGCCCACCGGCAAGGAGAAGGAGCACGCCGAGATGATCGTCGCGATGGCGAAGGGCCCGCTCAACAAGCACAAGATGGCCGGCGCCCGGATCCACGATTACACCAATGCCCACTGGAGGCAGGACGTCGACATCCTGGTCGGCGGCGCCGGCAACGAGCTGGCCTACATCACGATCCCCAAGCCCACCGCGGTCGGGCAGGTGAAGGAGATGATCGCCTACATCCAAGAGGTCGCGAAGAAGAGCGGCATCCAGCGCGAGATCCCGATCCACGTCCTGATCGAGACCCACGGCGCCTTGAAAGACGCCTTCGAGATCGCCGCCCTGCCCTGGATGCAGGTCTTGGACTTCGGCCTGATGGACTTCGTCTCCGGCCACCACGGCGCCATCCCCGACGCCTGCATGCGCTCGCCGGGGCAGTTCGAGCACGCGCTGATCTTCCGCGCCAAGGCCCAGGTCTGCGCCGCGGCCCTGGCCAACGGCATCATCCCCGCGCACAACGTGACGCTGGACCTGAAGGACGCCGAGAAGACCAAGGCCGACGCGAGCCGCGCCCGCAACGAATTCGGCTTTCTGCGCATGTGGTCGATCTATCCGACCCAGATCGACGCCATCGTCGCCGCGATGCTGCCGGACTACAAGGGCGTCGAGAAGGGCGCGCAGATCCTGGTGGCCGCGCAAGAGGCCAACTGGGGCCCCATCCAATTCGAGGGCGAGCTGCACGACCGCGCCACCTACCGCTACTTCTGGGAGCTGGTGCAGCGCGCGCACATCTCCGGGCAGAAGCTGCCCGAGGCGGCGGAGAAGGCCTTCTTCGGGTAAATTTCCGCAATCGATTTTGCGTGAGGCAGGTCTCGCGACCTGCCTTTTTTTTTGAGGGGCGGCCGCTTTGAAAAATAAGGCGTGGGATTTTTGAAATTTTACTGTCCCTGAGCGGGGATTTGGTCCTAGGACGACGCCACGATTCCCGCCTCGCCCGGAAATCGGCTCCCCAGGCAACTTTCCGGGAATGACGCCGAGCAAGGGGCGGGTTCGGCCGTGCTTCCCGTTTCGCTTCGAATTTCCAAGGTGTTCGCGGCTACGAGTAACGAGGGAGTACGGGGCTTCCGTAGGGTACGGAAGCCTTTCCGCGGGTAAGGAAAACATGCTCTTTTCATTTCGCTCCGCGGGTTTCGGCCCGCGCTCGGCGGAGGCGCCTGTCTCCGCTCGTCCGGACCTTTCGGTCCCGGCCCTCTTGGACAGCCTTTCTTCAGACGGCATCCCGTTAAACGCCTCCGCGCGGGCGGAGCTGGCCGGTCTCGCGCGCGAGACGAACCCCGACTTGTTGTCCGAGGCGCTCTTCGCCTTTGCCCGGCGCGGCGAGACGGAGGGAAATCTTCCCCTTGCCGGCGCGCTTTACGCCTGGCTCGTCGCGGCCGGCGATTCCGGCGGGAATCCCTCCGTCCCGGAAATCGCCCGCCGCGCCCGGTCCCGCATCGAGGTCCTGCGCGGCGCTGGAAACTTCGGCGAGCGCGGGGAAAACTTTTTGCGGCATTTCGCCCGCGAGGCGACGGACCCGGCGCTTTTGATCGGGATGGCCTGCGCCGGCGGCGCCTTCCGCCTGACCCGAGCCTACGCCTTGGGCGAGATCGCCGCCGCGGGAACCTTCAGCCCGACGGCTGCGCGTTTGCTTTCTCACGCGGCGGGCTTCGCACTGGAGGCCCCGGCCTTCGTCGCGGCCAGTCGCGGGGTCCATGCCGTCCTGGGCGATTCCGGGCGCGCGGGGCATCCCTCTCCGGGGCATGAATTGCTCTCGGCCTATCTGTTTATCGGCGCGATGAAATTGAGCGGAGCGGCCGCCGGCGGCCTGCACCGCCGGTGGGTCGGCGCCGCGCCCGGTCCGTCCGCCTCGGGGCGGGTTTCCGCTGTCCTGTTTCCCCAGGTGGGCATGCTGGGGGGCATCCTCCTGGCCCACGGCCTCGAGCAGGCGGCGGGGCTGAGGCCCGCGCAGGCCCCCGAGGCCTGGCTGGCGGAGAGTCTGGCGACCTTGCTGCACTTCCACGTCGGTGGAAGGCTTTTGCAGGGCCTTGGAGGCCCGGGGCTTCGGGGTTGGGAGCGCGCCATGGACCTTCATGCGGAAGGCCTGCTGCGCCGGCCGCTCCGGATCCCGCCGCGTCTCGCCTTCGCGCAGGCCCTCGAGGGACCGATGCTCAGCCAGGCCTTGCTTCCGGGGGAAGAGCACTATTGGCAGCCGCGGCAGCTGGAGGGCCGGGGCCGAAGCCTTCGGATCGAGGCCGTCGATCCCACGAATATCCGGGTCCCCGAGGAGGTCTCGATTCCGGAGGTCCTGCGGCATTTCATGCGGCTGTGGAGGGCCGATCCCGGTGCGCAGCCTCGCATCGCCCTGCCGAAGGATTTCGCCAGGCGGATCGCGGATTGGGGCTACGCCTGGCAGGAGGCCATGGGCCAAAACTATTCCGCCGACTTCGCTCGCCTGAGGCGCCTGCACGAATCCCTCGCGAGGGAGGAACCCCTGCCCGCCGAGGAGGCGCTTTACTTGGACGGACTGATCGCGCAGGCGCAGTCCCATGCCGAGGCCTTCGAGGCCTATCGCCGGCTCCTTTCGCAAATCGTGACCCATGCCCGTCGGGCCCCCGGCTATGAGCGACGGTCCGAAGAGAACACCCTCGACCGGGTCTTGCACGACCTGTCCCATCGCCCGCAGTTTCTCCAGGTCTTGGGCCTGGCCGCCGGCGAACTTCGCGCAGGCATGGCGCTCGACGATTTCTTCTTGCAGCAGCTCGACCCGCGAAACGGCTTTACGGTGGGGCAGACCGTCAAGGAAGGCCTCGTCATGGCCGCTTCCGAGTCGCCGGAGTTGGTCTCGCGCGTGGGCAAGGGACTGAGGTTGGAGGGGCTCGACGAGATTCACTTCGCCCAAGGCGGCCGGGCGGCGCGGGCCCTGGGAGACATCCTGGCTAATTTTGTGACCAATACCTGGCGGTACCGCAAGAACGACGCGGTCGCCGCGCGGCTTCAGGTGACTCGGCTGGAGGAAGGCGGGCTGCAGTTCTCCGTCGGCGACGACGGGATCGGCATCGAGGCCCATAATTTGGCGAGTCTCGGCGGCCACGGTTTTCGGGAGTCGCGCCTGGACCTGAGCCGCTCCCACGGCTTCGGCCTGGCCTCGGTCCTCGAGAACCTGCGACGGATGGGCTGGGGTCCCCTTTGGGTGAAGAGCCGGGCGGGGGAGGGCAGTGAATTTCGTTTCGAGATCCCCGGCAAGCACCTGCTTTCCGGAGGAGACCCCCTCTTCGGACGGCGCCCTGGCGCGGTAAACCGCCTGGGCCAGGGCGGTGCGACCCGGCTCGAGGCCAACCTGGACGAGGGTTTTCTGGTGCCGGCGGCCGGACTCGACCTGGCGATCCGCCGTTTGATTCAAGAGGTCCCGCCCGGACCGTTGCTTCAAGAGGACCTGGGGGTGTCGCGAGCGCTGGCCCTTCAATCGAGCGTCTTGCGGTGGCGGCGTTTGGAGATCCTTCATCGCCTCTTGGCGGCGGGCCGGCCCATGGAACGATTGACGGTGCTGGAGAACGGCTCCGGACCCATGTTGGATACCGCCTTCACGGTCCTGCGTTTGGGCTCGAGGCTGCGAATCAAAGAGCCCGACGGGATCATGATGCGGTCGCATGCCCGGTGGTTGGGGAAAATCCTCAACGAGGCCGAGGGAGAGCGGATCCAATACCTGGCGCCGGAGGCCGTCGACCTGCCTTCCCCCTCGGACATCGTCTATTGGGGCCATCCCAACCCTAGCGAAATGGTTCGGCCCGCCGGAGTACCCTTGGGCGAATACCTGGGCCGGGACGTGCGCCCCGGCGGATTTTTGGTCCTACAAAGCGACCATTACTTCGGGACCTTCCAAGAGCTGCGAAATCTGAACTTGGATCCCCGGGTTTGGGAGCGGCTCTTCGCCGAGGATTTGCCCGACGTCGAATCGGGGTCCAATGCCGTCCTGCCCTCCGCCCAGAACTTCAACCTCCACCTCCAAGTCTTTCGCCGTCGTCTCTAGGGGGAGGCTGAGGTTCCCAGGCCCCAGGAAGACGGCCCAAAGGGGCCGGCAGGCCCCGCCGCCGGGACGAAATCGCACAAAGATTTCGCGATTTTGAGGGCTTTTTTCAAATGGGAGCCGAGGCTGAAACTGGCACAAGGCTTGCTTCAAACTTCCTCCATCGAGGGACTTTCTAAGGAGGAAACAGCATGTTGGAATTCGCCGAATACGAGATCCCGAACCCGCCGTCCGAACCCCAAGCCGTCGCCGAAGCACCGCCTGTTTCCGCCCCCTCAACCGCCTCCGGCCCCCAAAATTGGCAAGACCTGCAGTGGGCCGCGACTCAAGATCCCATCGCCCTGCTTCAACTGGCCGATCTGGCCCTGGAAGGAAATTTCCCCGCCGAGGAGCTGCTCTTCGCCGCCCAACCCGAGCTTCGGGCCTACGGCGAGGCCGCCTTGGCCGACATCACGCTGCTGCCCCGCTTGGCCCTCTTGGCCGAACTGGGCTGCGCGAACGTGCAGGGGCTTTTGGTGGAATTGGTGGCGGCCGGTCCGCAGGATTTCTTCTTCAGCATCGCCGGCGTCGCGGCCGAGGGCAGCTACGCCGCCTTCGCGGTCCTCAACCAGGCAGCCGGCTTCGACCACCTGGCCGCCTTGATCGGCTACGCGGAGATCTATGCGGAGGACAGCTTCTACGGCCCGATGCTTCGCGCCGTGCTGCAAAACCCGGAATTCTGCCCCGCCGTCCTCGACCTCGCCGCGACCGGCGACACCGTGGCGGGCGCCATGATCGCGAAGCTTGCCGAGTTGGGCAATCCCACCGCGACGGAGTGGGTGCGGGTGCCGGCGGCGGTCAACTGGCAGTAAATTTTCTCGAAATTTTGAGAGAAAGAAACAGGCCCTCGCGGGCCTGTTTCTTTTCAAGGGCTAGCGGTCTTTTATCGAATCTCGAAGGGATACTTCTCATCGTCCACCGTCACGATGAAGCGCAGCAGCTTCTCGCCCTTCAGCTCCTTGGGGATGTCGAAGAGCAGCGAGAGGGTGCCCGTGCCGGTGAAGCCGGTGGAGCGGGAATAGGACGTGCCTTCCTCTAAAGTTTGGACCTCCGGCTTGCCCTCCGAGAAACTACTCGGGAATTCCTCGCGCCGCGCGATCGGCGTGAGGGTCTCGCCCTGCATCATCACGTAGAACTCCGCGAAGGTCGGCGAGCGGTGGAGGAAATAGCTGAGCGAGGGGCCGTTTTCCGGAAGTGTGAAGACCAGGTCGACCGCGTAGGCCTTGCCCTTCGCCTTCGCGCCGCCGAAATTCGCCGCCTTCCCCGGGACGGCCTTCACCGTGGCGCCCTTCGCCAAGGGCAGGGTCTTGCCCCAGGCGCCCTGCACCCAATCCGGCTCCTTGCCGCAGCCGTCCTGGCCCGAGCACTGCTTGTCGACCTTCCAGGCCCCGCCTTCCTTGACCAGGCGCACCTCGATGTTTTCCTTCTGCGGCTTCGCCTTCGGGTCGTTCAGGGTGAAAAAGTCGCGCGCCATCGCGTCGAGCTTAAGGCTGGCCTTGTTGCCGTCCTTGGAGAGATCGGTCTTCTTCACCTTATAGCTGATCGGCGCCATCAGCTTGGCGAGCTCGCGGACCTCGGCCTTTTTCTCGGGGGTGGTGATGTCCTTGTTAAATTCGTCGACCTTTTCCTTGGAGGAGAGGGCGAGCATCTTGTCGAGGTCGCCGGCCTTGCTGGCGGCCACCCACCCGGCGTAGGCGGATTCGGGGGTATTTTGGGCCTGGATCGCCGGCGCAAAGGCCAGGGAGGCGAGCAGTAGGGCTAGGGAAGCCAAGGTCGAACGCATGAGGGACTCCTTTTTGAGATCCGAGCCAGGGCCTACATCGGCGGTTTTCTCCTCGCTGTCAACCGCGGAGCGAAGGCCCTAAGCGGGCGTCTTCGCGGCGGTTTCTTTGGGTTGACAGCCCCTTCCGGTCTTGACTAGAAGCCCCGTCACAATGAATACCCAAAACGCCCTCGCGGCAGCCAAGACCCTCCTCGAACAATGCGGACGCTTTCTGGCCCAAAAGGCCTCGGATGGAAAAGACATTTCCACCGCCAGGCTCGACGCCTTCCAGGGAACCGCCTACGACCTGGCCTGGGTGGCCTCCGAGGTCTACGCCGCCGAGCAGATCTGCGCCTACGCCGACAAGCACGGCGAGCTCGAAAAGGCCCTGGCCGAATACTTCACCGCCGAAATGGTCGCCAATTTTTCGCAAAAGGTGAGCTTCCACTTCCACGAGTGGGGCGTCGATCAGCCCAAGCTTGTCGAGACGATCTGGAAGCCCGAGCTCACCAAGGACGTCGAGAAGGTCCTCGCCGCCGACAACGTGGCCCGTATCGCCCAGCTGATCAAAAAGGCCAACCACGGCGGCAGCTACGGCCTGGACGAAAACCACCAGATGTTCCGCGAGACCTTCAAGAAGTTCGCCGAGGACAAGGTGGCGCCCCTGGCCGAGAAGGTCCACCGCCACGACCTGCTGATCCCGCAAGAGATCATCGACGGCCTGAAAGAGCTGGG
>JADYZQ010000184.1 GCA_020853015.1 Deltaproteobacteria bacterium | reverse complement strand
TTCGGCGCCGAGCGAGGCCTGTTTCGACCCGAGGACTTCGGCCTGGAGGCCGCGGAACTGCGCGGTTTTCAAACCAGCGCGACCGACCCGGGCAAGGATTTGATTTTAGTCGACGCCGAGCATCTGGCAACCCTGCGGCTCTTCGAGGGCGTGGTCGACCACGTCCGACGCGATTGGGGCCGCGCGCAGCCCTTGGTACGGGGTTATGCCCAGGCGCTCGGGCGTTGGGAATGGTTGGATGAGACGGGGGCAAATCGTCTGCGACCGGCGGCGGAGGAAGTCGAGCACTACCTCCGCGAGCCGCGTCATTGATTCAGGAGGAAAGAGACATGACGATCCTTGATTTGCACCTGGGGAGCGAGGGACGCGGGCTTGGCCTGGGCCGGCCGACGCGCGGAGCGACGGCCTTCGAGGGCGCGGCGGCCTTAAACGAGATGTTCGGCGGCGATCTGGGGCGCGCCTCGCGGGAGCTGCGCCTGAGCGCCGCGCAGCGCGACGAACTCGCGGCCTTGGGGCGCGAGCGGGATTCCGCTTTGTTTTGGGAAGGGCTGCTGGGCTTCGCCCAAAGGCAGGAAGCGGCGGGGCATTTGGAGCTGGCCGTGCATGTTTATACGGCCGTCGTTGGGACCGTTCGCGAACGCCCCCTACAGGCGCGCGCCCAAGCGAGGCTCGACGCCGTCACCGGCCGAGGCGCCGGCGGCGCCCGCGCCGAATTCCTGCTGCGCCGCCTGGCCCACGAGGCCAGCGAGCCGACCGCCCTCTTCGCGATGGGCGCGGCCGGCGCCGCCTTCCGTTTGACGCGCCTCGCGACGCTGTCGCGCCTGGCCGCCACGCCCGCCGGAAATTTTTTGACGCGCGGCTTTGGCGCCCGCGCTGCGGCTTCCTTGACGGGATTCGCCGTCGAGGCCACGGTGTTTCCCTTCGCGGGACGCCTCGCCAACGAGGCCCTGGGCCGTTCGCAGGACTGGAGCGTCCAGGCCCTGCGCCGCGACGTCGCCTCGAGCTTCATCGTCTTGGGCGGGCTCAAGCTGAGCGGTTGGGCGGCGGGCGCCGCCTTCCAGCGCGTCCATGGCATCAACCCCTTGACCGGCCAGGCCCAAAGGCTGACCGGCTTAACCGGCCTCAGCCAGCGCCTCGTCCCGCAGGCCGGCATGTTGGGCGGCATCGTGCTCGGCCATCACGTCGAGGAGCGCCTGGGCCTGCGCGAGCACGTCGACGGGGCGACGACGATGGTCGATTCGCTGGCCATGCTGCTGCAGTTCAACGTCGCCGGGCGCCTGACCCAGCACGCCTTCGGCGAGCGCTTCCACGCCTGGGAACGCCGCCTGGACCAGCAGACCGAGATCCTCGCCCGCGGCAACCACGGGACGAGGCCGCTGGGCGGCGAGCGCCTCGGCGCCCTGAGAAATTTTCTGACCACCTTCGCGCCGCAGCCGGCCTTGGCCGCCGTGGGCGGCCCGCGGGCCCCCGAAGGCCCCGCCGGCACCCGTGCCTCCGACGTCTTGTCCAGGCCGCAGATCCTGATGATGGAGGCCCGGGAGGGCGAGGGCGGCGGGGCCGTCGCGGCCCCGCACCGCGTCGACCCCAAAGAATCCCTCGCGGTCCTGCCGATGGGGGCCCTGACCCCGCACGGCAACGAGCGCACCACCCATCAACGCGCGGTGGGCGAGGCCGAATGGCTGGCCGAGGTCGGCGTGATGAACGGCCACCTCGAGTACCGCGGCGACGGCGTCTTCGCGGACAAGCAGACGGGCGAGGTCTTGAATTTGACGCAGATCGAGGCGCGCTACGGCGAGGCGATCCGCCGCGGCAGCGGCTTTCGCGAGCTGAACAGCACCCTGCCGGTCGAGACCCCCTGGGGCGGCCAGATCCCGGCGGGTCTGCGCGGCGAGGACGGCAAGGTCGAGGCGCGGCTTCTCGAGGTCATGGGACTGACCCCCAGCCGCGTCAAGCAACTGAGCTTCAATCAGAGCAGCACCATGATCACCAAGGCGGACCAGTTCGCCCTGCAGGGGCTCTACGCGACCTACCGCTCGGCGGTGCGCTGGGGCGCGCGCTTGGACGAGATCGTCGGCCGCAACCCCGAGGCCTTAGGCATCAGCACGGCGCCGGGCCTAGGGGGCATGAACCACCTGGTGCACCTCTTCCTCGCCGCGGCCAGCCGCAAGTCGCCGGATTCGACCCGCACCAACCCGGTCACGATGCCGATGTGGCTTCCCAGCACCCTGGCCGACTCGATGCAGGGCGTCCTCGTCGCGGTCTTGGGTCCCAAATACGAAAACAGCAGCATCGGTCCGAACCCCGTCGATGTCGGGGCCTGCGCGACTGGCTACAAGGCCTTCGCCCAGGCGGCGGACATGTTCCGCCCGCAATGGCCGGGCGCGGGCGCGGTGGAGCTGGCCCTGTTCGGCTCCTCCGAGGCCCCCCACGGGCACCCGCACGCCCGGCCCTCGGCGACCGGTTTCAACGCGATGGGCGCGATGGAGACGCTGGAGCGCTTGGGCAAGCGTCTCGGCCTCTCACCCGCGGAATTCAACCGGGCCCTGGAGCACCTCGAGCGCCACTACGCCCCGATGACCGAGGACGTCGTCGGATTCTGGCCCTCCGAGGGCGCCGGCGCGGGCGGTCTGATCCGGGTCCATCGCGGCTTCGAGCTGGGCCTGCCGTTCCCCTCCGCGGTCGCGGGCTACGCGGTGCGCGGAGATCAGGGCGGCAAGAAGAACCCCGCCGACATCGGCTACGGCGGTCGCAGCGCCCTGCGCACGGCCCTGCGCATGGCCGAACAGTGGCAAGGGATGGACCCGGCCCACCTGGATTATTTCAGCGGCCACCTGACCGGCACGCCGACCAACAACGCGGCCGAAGCGGCCCTCTTCGCCGAGGTCCTGCCCGCCGCGGCGCGGATGCGGCTGACCGCCTACAAGGCCTTTCTGGGCCACGGTCTCGGCGCGGCGGGCTCGATGGAGATGGCGCTACTGCAGGCCTCGATCGAAAGGCAGTTGGGCCCCGGCGCCTTCAACGTCGAGGGCCGGACCTTGGCGCAGGCCTTCCAAGACCTGCACCCTCGCGTCCAGGTCAGCCCCGCTTTGGTCCGTGAGATCCGGATGGCGGGCGGCCAGTCCCAGGGCTTCGCCGGCAACAACGCCGCGGCCCTGTTCCGCCGCATCGACGATCAGGTCCTGCACGAGACCTACGGCTACTCGATGCCCGAGATCGCGGCCTACCGCAGCCGGCTCTCCGAGCGCGAGGCGGTGGCGCGGGAGTGGGAGGAAGACATCCTGACGGGACGCAAGACGATCGGGGAGTTTCTCTCCTGGTTCGGCCTGGGCGAGCGTCCGGCGGAGCCGACGACCACGGTGGTGATGCCGGGCGAGCCTGCAGCGCCCGCGGGCGCCGCGTCTCCTCCCTCGATGGCCCCGCTGGGTGGGGAAAGCATCCCGCCTCCGGCCAGTGAACAGTTGCGCATCGTGGTGGCCTGGGAGCAGCAGTTGGCCGCGCGGCGCGTGCCGATCACGGACCCCGCCCACCCCGACTATGTCCCGGCGGTCCTGCAGAGGCCGGAAGAGTTGGCAGCTAACTATCCGGAAACCCTCGCCGCGGCGGCCGAGACCACCGGCCTCGAGCCGGGCGCGGCCCCCGCCTTCCTCCGCGGCATGCGCGTGAGGCCCGAACAGCTGGTCGTCAGCCTGGGCCGCGGCTCGCTGCTCACGACCCGCGGCACGGCGCGGGCGACCCGCGCGGCGGCCATGCACGGGGTCGACGCGCCCTTGACCTTGGCCTACCTCTCGGAGGACTTCGGTTTGACGCGCTACAACGGCCGCGATGACGCGGGCCGCGAGACCTGGGTGCGGGCCGCGGACGGCAGCCCGATCGCGCCGGAACAAATCGCGGGAGAATTCGGCGAGACCCTGCTCTCGCAGAGCGGCATCCGGGAGATCCCGCTGCAGGGCGAGGCGCAGCGCCTGCCGGTGCGGCACGGGGGACTGATCCCCGAGCCGCTGCGCACGGCGGGGCGTCTCTTGACGCGGATGGGCCTTGACACGCCTTCGATCAAGGGAGGCGCCTTCGACAACCAGAAGAACAACCTGGGGAACGCCTCGGACGCCGGCGTCTACGGGCTCTACGCGGCGCTGGCCGCGCTGGCCGCCTTCGGGCGGCCCTTGAGCGAGAGCTTCTCCTCCAGCCGCTTCGGGGCGGCGCAGGGCTCGGCCTTCCCGGGACTGGAGCGCTTCATCGAGATCCACGAACGGGCGCGCCGCGGCACCGAGTCGACGCCCTTCCAGCTGCAGTCGGCCTTGAACGAGGACGCCCGCGGCCTCTTCTTGAACCTGCTCATGCCGCACTTCGATTTCGCCGAGCTGAAGGCCGATCCGCGGGCCATCGAGCGCATCCTGCCGCCCGGCCTGATGCCGGGGCAGATGCCCAACACCGGCGGGGTCAACCTCGCCAACTCCGCGGCCTGCGCCTCGGGGCTCTACGCCCTGTTCGGCGCGCGCCTGGCCATGCTGCGAACCGGCGTCCCCGGCGAGTACCCGATGGACGCGATGATGGTCTTCGGCGCCGACGCGACCTTCTCGCCCTACGACACGGCCCCGATCGTGGCCGGATTCAGCCGCCGCGCCCCGATGACCGTCGACAGCATGGTGAAAAAATTGGTGGAGCAGGGCCGGCTGGGCCCCGAGGTCCTGCAGCTGAAACAGCCCGAGCGCGAGGCCCTCTGGGAGACGCTGCCGCAGGACCTGCGGCGGCGCGCGATGAGCGAGTCCTCCGCGCCCTTCACCCGCTTCGCCCGGGGCCTCGTCGTGGCCGAGGCGGCCGGCGGCATGCCCTGGATGAACTTCCAGCGCGCCATCGAGCTGGGCTATTGGCCCTCCAGCCGCCTGCTCGGCATCCACGTCAACAGCGGGGAGGGCGGGGCGCCCAACCTGGCCGCGATGGACCAGGGCATCGTCACCGCGACGATGGTGGCCTTGGAGCAGGCCCGCGCCCACGGCGGCGCGGTGCCCCAAGTGGTGCAGACCCACGGGACCTCGACCGAATTGAACAACATCGCCGAGATCCAGTCGCTCTACCAGGCCTTCCGCTACGCGGGCCTGGATCACCCGATGGCGGTGAGCGCGATCAAGGGCCTGGTCGGGCATTCGATGGGCGCGGCCTCGGCGGTAGACATGGTGATGGGCGTGCAGAGCCTCCTGGACGGCGAGGCGCCGGGACTCTTCAACTTCCGCGCCGAGGACCTGGATCCGCGCTACGCCGAGCGCATCCCGGGCGTCTTGCAACAATTGCGCTTCGGCTCCGAGCCGATCCGCGGAAATTTGGAGAACATCCTGATCACCTCGGAGGGTTTTTTAAGCTCGGACGCGGCCGCGGTGCTGGGGAGATTCCCGCAGGACGCGGAGGGCGCCCGCGAGATGCTGCGCGACTACGGGGTGCCGGAGCACCAGCGCGCGGAGTGGCTGGCCCGGGCCCGCGAGAACCGAGCGCGCGCCGAGGAGCTGGACGAGGGCGTCCGGCGCGGGCGCTACAGCCTGCGCGACGTGCTCGAGGCGATGAGGTTTCGGCCTTAAAATGTAGATTCGAGAAAGCGAGGGAGCATGCGAGTTCACAGTCCTAGAGGGGAGCGGGAGCTGCGCCTGCCGGAAGGCGGCCCCGCCTTGACGGCGGAATTGCGGGCCTTGGAGCGCGAGGGCGACCCGGAGCTTTACTATGAGGGCCTGTTGGCCCTGGCCCGGCGGCAGGAAGCGGCGGGGCGGGTGGAAGCAGCGGCGGAGTTGTATGCGGCGGTGTTGCAGGAGGCCGACGCCGTAGAGGGCCTTCGCGAAGGGCCCCTACGGGTCCGCGCGCAAGAGGGTCTGGATGCGATCTTAGGCCGCGGCGCCATCGGTCCCCGCGCGGAATTTCTTTTGAGGAATCTCGCCCAGCAATCCAGCGACCCTGCGATGCTCTTCGCGATGGGGACGGCGGGGGCGGTGTTTCGGATGACGCGGCTGGCGACCTTGTCGCGCCTGGCCTCGACGCCGAATCCTGGGGTTTTGACTCAGATCCTAGGCGCGGGACGCCTGGCTTCTTTGACAGGCTTTGCCGTGGAGGCCCCAGCCTTCACCCTGGCGGCGCGTTTAGGCAGCGAGGCCTTGGGGAGACGGCAGGATTGGAGCGGGGGCGCGTTAGGAAGGGATTTTGCGTCGAGCTATTTGGTCTTGGGGGGATTGAAGTTGGCGGGTCACGTAGGGGCGAACCTTGTGTTCGCCTCCGGGCGGGGAGGGCGAATACAAGGTTCGCCCCTACAATTGCTGTTTCAACAGGGCTCCATGTTGACAGGCATCCTGCTCGGTCACTCCTTGGAAGAACACTTAGGCTTGCGCCGCCCCCAAGACGGCGCGACGACGCTGACGGATTCGCTCGCGATGCTCTTGCAGTTCAACGTTGCCGGCCGCCTGACGCGTTCGGCCTTTGGCCCGCGCTTCGCCGCCTGGGAGCGCGGCCTCGACCTCCAAAGCGAGGCCTTGGCTCGCGGGCCGCAGGGTCCCGGCCGCACGCTCGGCCTCGGGGTATACCCCGTCCTCGCGACCGGCATCGCGGGCCGTCCTCCCGCCCGCTCGGGCAGGGGTATCGAGACTTTGTGGCCTAATATCGTCCTGATGTCCTCGCAGGGGGGCAACGGCGACAGCGCTCCGCCTCCCTCCGGCCCTCGCCTCCAGGCTTCGCCGGCGTCCCATGAATCCGGTTCCGTCCCCCGGCCCGCGGGTTCCAGGGCGGAAGATCCGCGCGTCACGGAGGGGAGCGCCGAGTCGCTCCGCACAGAACCTGCGCCGCCCCCCGTCGACCCCCAACAAGGCGCCGCCGGCTTCGCCGAGCTGCTCGAGACCCGGGGCCGCGAGACCGAGCCCCCGACCTTGAATCTCCAGCCCGTCGAACTCAGCTTCGGCTCGACGACCGTCGAGGTCCAGGTCGCCGCGGGCTTCGAGAACGTCCAGCGTCTGCGCGCGCGCATGGCGCCGCATCTACCCGCCCTGCGTGAGGTCCTGGCCGGGCGCCCCGCCGCCCCCTGGTTCATCGCGGGGGTCTCCGACGGGATGGGCCTGCACAGCGCCGTCGCCCTGATGGAGGCGGGCGTCCGCCATATGGTCGGGGGTTTCTACGAGCCCGAAGCCTTGATCCGGATGGAGAGCCCCATCCACCTCGGGCGCCTCGCCAACGTCGAGGGCCTGCGGCTGCTCGCCCGCGAGCGCGGCGTCGACTTTCAGGCCTTCTACCAGGACCTGGTGCTCCCCCAGCACGGCAAGGAGACGCGGCCCTTCCCGGCGGAGCTGCGCGCGGCGATCCAAGAGGCCCAACGCCGGGCCGGGATGAACGAACTGAACTTCGTCAACTCCATCGCCTTCGCCCGTTGGATCAGCCCCTCGCCCGGCGTCGAGCAGCGCCAAGGCATCCCCAGCCTCGATCTGGAGGGACGGGTGGTCTTGATGAATATGCGGCCCTATCAAGCGAAGGGTTACGAAGGCACCTTGGACAGCATGGGGCGCAACCACGGGGCCCTGCTTGAGGCCTTGGGCGAGCACTTCGGTCCGGAGTCGACCTCCTTCTTCTTCACCTGGGCCGGCGGCTCGCAGAACCGGCGCATCCTCCACGGGGTCTACGGCGGCGGCGCCCTGGGCCACGCCAAGGAGATCGGTGAGACCGCGGCGCTGCGCCATCACCTGCAAAGCCAGGACGCCGGCTTCGCGCGGGGCTATCACAAGATCGTGCGCTTCCCCGACTTTCCTTCCTTCGCCCTCTTCGGCATCCCGGGGGGCGGGGCCTTCGGGATGATCGCGCGCCACGTCCTGGAGGGCCGCGGCTGCTACGCCGACATGGGCGAGCTGGCGCCGCGGGCTTATATTGAGGCCTTCGGCGGCGAGCACAACCTCCGTAACCCCGCGGCCCAGATCGAGCTGGACGTCCCGGAGAGCTACCACCTCCCGGAGATCCGCCGGAATTTGCAGACCTTCTACGACCGCGTCGCGGAATACCGGCTTAAGCACCCCGAATGGGACGGCTCCCAGCCCCTGGACCTCGAGACCTCGCGCGAGTTGCTGCGGGGCTTGGTGGGAGAGGACTACGTGAGTCGAATTCCTCAGTCGACGGAGTAGGCATTTAGGCGGGCACATGCGGGGCATCGACAAGACAGTCTTAACGGCGCTTTCTTGGCCGCGCGCGGCCAAGGCGGAGCTGCGCGCGCTCGAAGCCGAAGACGATCCGGAGTTTTTCTCCCGACAATTGTTGAACTTGGGGGCGAGGCTGGAGGCCGAAGGGCGGCTCGAGCTGGCGGCGGAGTTGTATGCCGCGGTGATGCGGGAAGCCGACGCCGTAGGGGCCGTTCGCGAAGGGCCCCTACGGACGCTGTTCCAGCAGGGCGGCCTCTTGACCGGCATCCTCCTCGGCCACGCGTTAGAAGTGCGCCTCGGTCTCCGCCCGCCGTCGAGCGGGGCGATCACGCTGGTCGATTCCCTCGCCGGCCGGGTCTTGGGCTTGGAGATCGAGGTTTGGAATCGGGCCATGGATCTGCGCTCCCGAGGCGGGGGGCCGCGACCCCTGGGGTTGGAGACCTCACCGGTCCCCGTGGGGCCGCCGCTCCCTCGGGCCTCGAGACCCCTGGAGACCCCGGCCCCCCACATTTATCTGTCGACCGCGAAGGGGGGCCAGGGCGGCGGCTCTTCGCGAGGTCCAAAACCAACCCCGGAGGGCGAGGGCTGGTTGGACAAACTCTTTCAGGCACTGGAGAGACATCCTCACTGGTGGAGCTTGCTTCGGGGCCGCCCGCAACCGCCGCCCCACGAGACGCCCGCGGAGCTCGAACCTTATCGCCGACCGGGGCGTCCCTTCGCCACACTGGAAGAGGCCCGCGTCCGCAGCGCCGCCTTGCGACGGGCCGCCTTGGACCCTTCTCTGGGCGTGGAAGTCCGGAGCGCGCGTTTAAACGAGCTCCCGGATTACCTGGAGGCCCTGCGCCTGGATCGGGAGTACGGCAAGGCCCTCGGCGCTCTCGAGCGACTGATCCTGCGCCCGGACATCCCCCACCCTGCGGTGCCGGGCTGGCCGGAGGTCCTGCTCTTGCGCGACATCCCCCTGCCGGAACCGGTGGCGGAGTTCTATCGCCAAGGGCTGGCGCTGCGTCTGACGGCCGCCGACCTCTACGTCCGTTTGCAGCTGGAAAACCCGATCGGCGCGCCGGCGATCCGCCGCGCCGCCGGTTTTTTAGGGGAGGCCGTCTTGGAACCCCGCCTCAACGGGAAATTCCGGACCTATTTTCGCGACGACGTCTGGTCGCGGGGCTTCTTCGAGGCGGAGGCGGGCCTGCGCAAGGAGCTCTTGAAGCGCTACATCCCCTTCGCCGGGCGCCTCCCGATGGGCAGCGAGGAGGCGCGGGCGGGGGTGCGGATGCTGCTTTCCCCCTCCTTGCTGCGCCTCCTGCCTTCGACGCTCCCCGAGGTGCAGCGCGCGGACCGCGTCCTGTCGCCGGTCCTACACACTTTTGGGGAGAGGGCGATGGCGGGGGAGGCCGCCGCGGTGGAGGTCTTGGCCCTCTTCGCGCGCAGCGACCCCAGCGCCCGCCGGGCCATGGAAGTCTTGGCGAATCGAGGAAATCCCATCGCGAGAAAGCTACTTGCGGAGGAAATCCCCGAAGGTTAGAGGCCTCGCTAGAAACCGGGTAAGGACATGCAAGTTCCAACACTTCACGGGCTGCCCGAGGCGGCGCGTCGCGAATGGCGCGCGCTCGAGGCGGAGACCGATCCGCAGCTATTTTTAGAAGCCACCTTGAATTTCGCCCGGCGCCTGGAGGCGGCGGGGCGCTTGGAGGCGGCGGCGGAGTTGTATGCGGCGGTGGTGCAGGAGGCCGACGCTGTAGGGGCCCTTCGCGAAGGGCCGCTACGGATCCGCGCACAAGAGGGCCTGGATGCGATCTTAGGCCGCGGCGCGATCGGTCCCCGCGCGGCATTTCTTTTAAGGAATCTAGCCCAGCAATCCAGCGACCCTGCGATGCTCTTCGCGATGGGGACGGCGGGGGCGGTGTTTCGGATGACGCGGCTGGCGACCTTGTCGCGCCTGGCCGCGGCGCCCAAT
>JADYZQ010000183.1 GCA_020853015.1 Deltaproteobacteria bacterium | reverse complement strand
TACAGTTTAAAAACCTCCTGGGTTTCTGGATTTTACCTTGAAAAAGGTCGGCGGACTATAGTGGCTTTGCCTAAACGTGTCAAAAAGAAAATGCCTAGTTTCTGGATAGTTAGGGGTCGGGTCTAGGATTCGAGCTCGACCTTGCCCCCCAGGGATTGGAGCTGCTCGAAGAAATTGGGGTAAGAGGTCTGTACGCAGTCTACGTCGAGGACTCGGGAGGCCTTGGGCCCGCGGGTGGCCGCGATAGCCATGCTCATGGCCACCCGGTGGTCGGTGCCGCTCTCGAAGTCGCCCGCCTGAAAGGTCGCCGGTCCGGCCACGTCGATGCCGTCCGGCAGTCCCCTCGCCTTCACCCCCAGCTTGCCAAGCTCGCGTTCCATGGCGGCGATGCGGTCGGTTTCTTTTACCCGCAGCTCGGCGGCGTCCCGAACCTCGGTGGTTCCCTGGGCGGCCGCGGCGGCGATGCAGAGGATGGGGATCTCGTCGATCAACCTGGGGATCAAGGCCCCGGCGATCCGGGCGGCCCTTAAGGAGACGGAGCGGACGCGGAGGTCGGCGACGGGCTCGCCGCCGATTTCGCGGAGATTCAGGGATTCGAGGGGGGCGCCCATCGCCTGCAGTACCTCGAGGATGCCGGTGCGGGTGGGGTTCACGCCGACATTTTTCAACAATATCTGGGAATCCTTCCCGATCGCCCCTCCCACCAGGAAAAAGGCCGCCGAACTGATGTCCCCGGGGATCTCGAGGTCCTCGGCCTTCAGGCTTTGCCCCGAGCGAACTCGGATCCGGCCGCCGGAGATTTCCAGGGCGACGCCCTTGTGCCGGAGCATCCGTTCGCTGTGGTCGCGGGAGGCCGTCCCCTCTTCCACGCCGGTCTCGCCCGAGGCGTAGAGGCCGGCCAGCAGGACGGCGCTCTTGATCTGGGCGCTGGCGACGGGGAGCTTGTAGTGGATGCCACGCAGCGGGCGCCCCGTGACCTTGACGACGCGCTCGGTCTCGGAGGCGCGGAATTCCTCGATCTGGGCGCCCATCTCGCGCAGCGGCTTCGCGACGCGTTCCATGGGGCGACGGTTGAGGCTGGCGTCGCCGGTCAGGCGCGACTCGAAGGGCTGGCCGGCGAGGATGCCCATCATCAAGCGCATGGTCGTGCCGGAATTTCCGCAGTCGAGGACCCTTTGCGGCGGCCTCAGCCCCTTCAGCCCCACGCCGTGAACGACGACCCGGTCCGGGAATATTTCGACTTGGACGCCCAGCTCGCGGAAGCAGCCGATCGTGGAGAGCACGTCCTCGCCCATCAAGAGGCCGCGCAAAGTGGAAACCCCCTCCGAGAGGGCCGAGAGCATGACGGCCCGGTGTGAGACCGATTTGTCGCCGGGAACTTGGATCTCCCCCTTCAAGGTCGGGGCGGGATGGACGCGGACATTCTTCACAGCTTCCTCCGCACCCTCGCCGCCGACTCGAAGAATTTCTCCAGCCCCTTCGCGTCCCGCTTGGCGAGCAGGCTCTTCAGCTTTTTGAGGAACTGCTCGTGGCGGTCGATCATGCGCAGGATGCCGCGGTGGTTGTCGAGGCCGATGTCGGTCCACATCTGCGCCGAGCTGGCCGCGATGCGGGTGACGTCGCGGAAGCTGCTGCCGGAGAGTTTCAGGGCCTTGCCCTTCTGCAGACCCATTGCCGCGTGCACCAGGGCATAAGCCAGCATGTGGGGAAGATGGCTGATCGCGGCGAGGATCTCGTCGTGTTCCTTGGGCGACATGGCGAGAGACTTGGCGCCCAGGGCCTTGGCCAACCGGCGGAGGCGCTTGGCGGCCCTTTTGCCCGCCGCGGAATCGGGCGTGAAGACCCACCAACGCCCCTCGAAGAGGCCTTCGAGGGCGGAGGCCATGCCGGTCTTCTCGGTGCCGGCGATGGGGTGGCCGCCGACGAAGATCACGCCCTTCGGCAAAAGCTTCTTGGCCCGGCGAACGATGTTCTCTTTGGTGCTGCCGACGTCGGTGACGACGGCGCCCTTTTTCAGGCCGGGGGCGATCTTGCGCAGCAGCTCGGGGATGTGACGCACGGGCGTCGCCAAGACGACCAGGTCGGCGTCGCGCACGGCCGCGACCGGGTCGGAGATCACCGCGTCGCAGGCCCTGCGCTTGAGCGCCGCGCGCCGGGACGGCGCCGAGCGGTTGTAGCCGACGACGCGCTTGGCAAGGCGGCGCTTCTTGAGGTCGAGGGCGATGGAGCCGCCGATGAGGCCGAGGCCGAGGATGGCGATGTTGTTGTAGAGCTTCGCCACTGCCTTACTTTCCCACTTCCCGCGGATACGACCCCAGTATCTGGAAGAAGCTGCACTCCTTTTCCATCTGCGCCAGGACTTCCTTGATCTCGGGACTCTCCTGGTGGCCGTCCAGGTCGATGAAGAAGACATACTCCCAGGCCCGCTTTTTAAGCGGCCTGGATTCGATTTTGGTCAGGTTGATGCGATGGTCGGCCAGCGGCTTCAGCAGCCGGAACAGGACTCCCGGCTCGTCGCGGGTCGAAAACATGATCGAGGTCTTGTCCTGCCCCGTCGGCGAGGTCGCCCGTTTGCCGATGACCAAAAAGCGCGTGAAATTGTTGGGGTAGTCCTCGATGTGCCGGCGCAGGATGTTCAGCCCGTAGAGCTTGGCGGCGTAGTCGCTGGCGATGGCGGCGGCGCCCTTCTCTTTGGCCGCGAGCACCGCGCCCTTCGAGTTGGAATCGGTGGGCACAAGCTTGGCTCGCGGCAGGTGCTCTTCCAGCCAGTTGCGGCACTGGGCCAGGCCCTGCGGGTGCGCGTAGACCTTGTGGATCGAGGCCAAGTCTTTCGCCTTGGCGAGCAGGTTGTGGTTGATCTCCATCTGGATCTCGCCGCAGATGGTGAGCGTGAACTCCATGAAGAGGTCGAGGGTGTGCGAGACGACGCCCTCGGTGGAGTTTTCGATGGGGACGATGCCGTAGTCGACGCGCGAGTTGACGACCTCTTCGAAGACCTGACGCGGCGTGGTCTGCGGGACGAACTGCGTCGCGATTCCGAACTTCCGGATGGCGGCCAGGTGCGTGTAGGTCCCCTCGGGCCCGAGGTAGGCCACCTGGATCGGTGCCTCGAGGGCCAGCGAGGCGCTGAGGATCTCGCGAAAGATTCCTTCCACCGCCCGATTGTCGTAGGGGCCGCGGTTGAGCCGCCGCAGCCGCTGGAAGACTAAGGCCTCGCGTTCGGGGATGTGGAAGGCGCTGCCCTGCTTTTGCTTGATGCGCCCGATGGCCTGCACCTCTTTGCCCCGCTTCGAGAGCAGGTCGAGGAGCTTGGCGTCGAGGGCGTCGATGCGGTCGCGGTGTTTTTTGAGGTCTTCGGATTGGCCCATGGATCCACCTTTGCCTGGCCAGGCTGTCCTACTTTTGAAAGGCGGAAGAGTCAATGATTTGCGGGATTTCGCCCTCCGGACGGGTCAGGCCGCGCAGGCCCGGTGGAAGCAGGCCTGCATGCGCCTCAGGTATTCGGAAAAGCACGCGGACTCGAAGGCGAGCAAGGCGTCGGCTTGGCCCTCGTTGAAGCCGGGGACCAGCGGCATCTTGCCCTCGAGGTAGCTTAAGTGCTCGCTTTCGTCCTTGATGATCTTCTGGATAATGACCTTCGAGGGGGCCTCGGAGAGCCGGCTGTAATAATGGGGGTAGACGCTCATCGCCCGCTTTTCGACGATGAAGCTGGTCAAGAGGTAGCAGTAAAGCGGATTTTCGGCGCCGCTCGTCCTTTGCACCCAGGCGTCGATCTCGCCGTCGATCTTTTGGAAATAGTCCTCGGCGATGTCCTGGTATTCTTGGGAAAAGCTTTCCGCCTTCTGGCGGCCGAAATTTTTCTCGGCCAATTCCCTCAGCATGTAGCTGTGTTGGATCTCGTCGGTCAGGTGGTGGTAGACTCCCTTGTTGACGTTGTCGTAGCCCAGGGCCTTCACCATCTTGCGATAGCCGATGTACTCGAGATAGGAAAGCGAGCGTAACCACAGGTAATGCTTGGATTCGGAAGCCGTGACCTCGTCGAGAAAGGATTGCCAATCTTGTTGAACCAGGGCGTTCATAACCGGACCTCTTTTCGAACCACCCGCCCGAAATATTCCTGATTTCCGGGCTTTGCCTCATCGCGTCAAGGAAGTCAATAGCCCAAAATTCTTGTCTCCCCCGTGTAAAGAGGTTATGGGCGGGACCATGATTCATCGTTTTCGCGGCGGTATTTGGTGGGCGACCCTCCTAGTTGTCCTGATCGGCATCGGGGCCAGCGCCTATCTGGTCCAGCAGCACTTCCTGCACCTGCAGGCGGCCTTCACCTCGAAGTCCCTTTGCAATATCAGCGCTTATTTGAACTGCGACCTGGTTCTGACCAGCGCCTATGCCTCCTTGGGCACCCTTCCCTTGGCGGGGCTCGGGCTGGTTTTCTACGTTTATGCGCTGGGCGCCCTGCTCTACGCGCGCCTGGCCCCCGACAGCCTGGCGGAAGTCTTGGCCCTCCCCGCCCTCTTGGCGCTGTTTTCCGTCCTGCTCAGCCTTTTCCTAGCCTACGTCAGCTTTTTCCAGCTGCGTTCGATGTGCATCTTCTGCACATCGCTCTACGTCGTGAATATTTTACTCTGGTTTTTGCTCAAGGCCCTGATCGGGCAAGGAGGACCCGTGAAACTCTTCAAGCGCATCCCCTGGGGAAAGAGCCTCGCCTACTTCGCGATCGTCTTCGCGATCGGCGGCATCCTCCTTCACACTAGCCACAAGCAGTACGCGAAGGAGCTCTCGCCCGCGGACGCCAAGGCCTACCTCGAGCAGTTCTTCGCGCAGCAGCCCTATAATATCGACGTTTCCGGACGGCCTTTTTGGGGCAATCCCGATGCGAAGATCGTGATCGTCGAGTTCAGCGACATGGAGTGCCCCTACTGCAAGGTGGCCGCCTTCAATCTCAAGCCCATCCTGAGCGACTACAAGGACAAGGTGAAGCTGGTGTTCATGAACTACCCGCTGGACAAGAACTGCAACCCGGCAATCACCCGCGACATGCACGTCAACGCCTGCAACGCGGCCTATGCCTCCTACTGCGCGGGCAAGCAGGGGAAATTCTGGGAGTATCACGACGCGGCCTTCGAGCGGCAGCCGAAGTTCTCGCGGGAGTCGCTGGAGAACATCGCCAAGAAGCTCAAACTGGATACGGAGGCCTTCCAAGCCTGCCTGGGCTCGGAAGAGGCCAAGCAATTCGTCGTCGCCGATATCGCGCAGGGGGACAAGGCCAAGGTGCAGGGGACGCCGGCGGTCTTCATCAATGGGCGGTCCTTCCCGAATTGGATCTCGAAAAAGCTGGTGCATCAGGCGCTGGACCGGATTTTAGCGGGACAGTAGGAGCTAAACTTGCGTTCGCCCCTACAGGTAGGTGATGCAGTAATCGCAGGCCTCGGCCTCGCCGGCCAGCACCGCGCGGGTCTTCTTCTTTTTCGGGGCCTTGCCCAGGCTTAAGACCTGGTCGCCGTGGCTGCCGTAGCGGTAGACCGTGATCCCCTTGCACTTCTGCTCGTAGGCCGACATGTAGACCTGGTAGACCTCTTCCCAGGTCGCGTCTTCCGGCAGGTTCACCGTCTTGCTCACCGCGTTGTCGGTATATTTTTGGAAGACCGCCTGCATCTTCACGTGGTCGACCGGCTTGAGGTCCATCGCCGTCTTGAAGAGCTCTTGCAATTTCTTCGGCACCCCCGCCAGGCCCTGCACGCTCCCCGTCTCCGCGATCTTCGCGAATAGCTCGCGGTCGTTCAGTCCCTCGGCCTTCATTCTTGCGAGGAACGTCGGAAGGATCTCGAGAGCTTCCTCTCCTTCCAAAAATTTACGATAATAGCAGAGGGCGAAGGCCGGCTCGATGCCGCCCGTGGTGTTGGCGATGAGGCTCAAAGTGCCGCTGGGTGCGATCGTAGTCAGGGTGGAGTTGCGAATCGGCGGCATGCGCAGCTTTTCCAGGGCCGAGCCCTTGTAGTTGGGAAAGGCCCCGCGCTGCTTGGCCAAGGACATCGAGGCCTGGCGGCAGCGCTTCAGGAAGAGCTTCATCGTAGTCGTTGCTAAGCTGCGCGCCTTGGCCGAGTCGTAGGGAATGTCCAGCTTCATCAGCATGTCGGCGAAGCCCATCACGCCCAGGCCGATCTTGCGGTTGCCCAGGGTGAGCTTTTGGATTTCGGGCAAGGGGTAATGGTTGACGTCGATCACGTTGTCGAGGAAGCGCACCGCCAGGTCGATGAGGATCTCGAATCGCTCTTCGTCGAACTCGCCCTGGTTCACCAGCGCGGAGAGGTTGATCGAACCCAGATTGCAGCTTTCGTAGGGCAGCAGCGGCTGTTCGCCGCAGGGATTGGTCGCCTCGAGGGCGCCCAGCTGCGGAGTCGGGTTGTGCCGGTTGATCTCGTCCGAGAAGAGCAGGCCGGGGTCCCCGGTGGCGGCCGCCGCCTTGCAAAGCGCCTCGAAGATTTCGCGCGCGGGAACGAAGCGGACGATCTTGCCGTTGCGGGGGTTCACCAGGGGATAGGTCGTCCCTTTCTTCAGGCAGCGCATGAAGTGGCTGGTGACGGCGACGGAGAGGTTGAAGTTCTCCAGGCCCCCCTCTTCCTTGGCGCGGATGAAGTCCATCACGTCGGGGTGGTCGACGCGCAGCACGCCCATGTTGGCGCCTCTGCGCTGCCGGCCCAGCTTGGCGACGTCGGTCGCGTTGTCGAAGAGCTTGAGGAAGGAGACCGGCCCGCTGGCCAGGCCCCCGGTCGAGCTGACGGGGTCGTTCTTCGGCCGGATCGAGGAGAAGCTGAAGCCGGTGCCGGCCCCGGTCTTGTGCAGCAGCGTCATCTGCTGCACCGCCTTGGTGATGCCCTCGATGCTGTCGGGCACCGGCAGGACGAAGCAGGCGGCCAGCTGGCCCTTGTCTTTGCCGGCGTTCATCAGGGTTGGGGAGTTGGGGAGAAATTCCAGATCGGACATCATCCGGTAGTATTCGTTTTCGTAGTAATCGACCTCGTCCAGCGAGCTGAAGGCGGCCTCCGCCTGGGCGACGGCGTGGGCGACGCGGCGAAACAGGTCTTTGGGACTTTCGGCGACGCGGTTGAGGCTGTCCCTTCGCAAATAACGCGCCTCCAAAATCCTTAACGCGGTGGGCGAAAGGGACTTCATGCTCACAAACTCCTCTGGTGGGAATTTTAATCCATTCGGAGTCAAGTCCCCAAAACAATCTTTGGAAAAAGTGAAGGGGCCGGGAGCGGGGAATGACGCGATCGGTTAAATGCGGTGTTTTTGCAGAGGATTTATATGCGGGCGAAACATTTTTGGGTAAAAAAAAGGTGGCCTGGTTGGCCACCTTATATGGAGCGGGAGACGGGGCTCGAACCCGCGACGTCAACCTTGGCAAGGTTGCACTCTACCACTGAGTTACTCCCGCATGGGTGGGAGGCTCATATCGGCCTCCCCTCGAATTGTCAACCGTTCCGAAAACCTTACCCCAGCGTCTCTTTTCCCCTTCTTTATCAAAAACGCGAAATATGATCTAGGGCCCCCATGCACTGGGATGCCGTCATCATCGGGGCCGGCGCGGCGGGGCTGATGTGCGCCGTCGAGGCCGGGAAACGGGGCCGTCGGGTCCTACTCCTGGAACACGCCGACCGCGTCGGCAAGAAGATCCTCATCTCCGGCGGCGGCCGCTGCAACTTCACCAACCTCAAGGTCGGGTCCGAAAACTTCCTCTCGGCCAACCCCCATTTCTGCCGCTCCGCCCTCGCTCGCTATCGGCCCGAGGATTTCCTGGCCCTGGTCCAAAGCCATGACATCCCCTACTACGAAAAGACCTTGGGCCAGCTCTTCTGCCGCGGCTCTTCCAAGGAGATCGTGGCGATGCTGCTGAAGGAATGCGAGGCTGCCAAAGTCAAGATACGCTTGAAAAGTCGCATATTTTCCATCGAAAATAATGGACATTTTTGTTTGGATACCGACCAGGGTCTCCTGGAAGCCGGCGCCCTGGTCGTCGCCACCGGCGGTCTCTCCTACGCCCAGCTCGGGGCCTCGCCCTTCGGCTACGAAATCGCCAGCCGCTTCGGCCACGGCCTCATCGAGTGCCGGCCGGCCCTGGTTCCCCTCACCCTGCCGCCCGCCTTGAACGAGCGTTGGCGAGAACTGTCGGGGGCCTCCGCCGAGGTGCGGGTGTCCTGCGGCAAGGCGAACTTTCGCGAGGCCCTCCTCTTCACCCACCGGGGCCTGAGCGGGCCGGCCATATTGCAGGCCTCTTCCTACTGGGAGGCCGGTGAGCCGCTTCGCATCGACCTGCTGCCGGATCTGGTGGTCCGGGATTACCTCCTGGAGAAAAAAAGGGCCGGCGAGCGTTCCGAGCTGAAAAATCTCCTCGCCGCACTTCTGCCCAAGCGCTTCGTCGAGCGCTGGTGCGAGCTGCATTTCCCCTCCCGCCCCCTGCACCAATATTCCGACCGGGAGCTCGCCGAGCTGGCCGCCTTGCTGAAAAATTGGGAGCTCGTGCCGGAGGGGACCGAGGGCTACGCCAAGGCCGAGGTCACCCGCGGCGGCGTCGATACGGCCGGGCTCTCCTCCAAGACCATGCAGTCGCAAAAGGTCCCAGGGCTTTATTTCATCGGCGAGGTCGTGGACGTGACGGGCTGGCTGGGCGGCTATAACTTTCAATGGGCCTGGGCCTCCGGCTTTGCGGCGGGTCAGGCGCTTTGAATGAGGGATTCTTTTTCCGGGCGCGACAGCCTTTTGATGGCCGCCTCCCGAATCGAGGCCGCGGAGCGGTCGGGTTGCGTCTCCTGATACACCAGGGTGACGGGCAGCCGGGCGCGGGTGTAGCGCGAGGCCTTGCCCTCCAGGTGCCTCTCGAGGCGCTTGGCGAGGTCTTTGGCGATGCCGGTGTAGAGGCTGCCGTCGGCGCATTTCAGGATGTAGACAAACCACCCGGCTTGATTCATGATCCGCCCTATGGAAGTTCCTTCGATCAAAAACCTGCAACAGCGCGCCCTGCGCCTCGTCCAAGATCCCGAACAACTCGGCAAGCTGGTCCAAGAGGCCGATGCCAAGGCCCAGGCCCAGCAATCGCGGCTGGGCGCCTTTTGGGACGAATTGAAAACTTTGCTCCGCCTCCTGCGCGCCTACGGAACCGGCCGCTACCGGGACGTCCCCTGGAAGACCCTCCTGGCTGCGGCGGGGGCGGTCCTCTACTTCCTCAACCCCTTCGATCTCATCGCGGACTTCATCTACGTCTTCGGCTTCGTCGACGACGCCCTGGTGGTCGGTTTGGTGCTGGCCTCGATCCGCGGCGACCTCGAGCGCTTTACGGCCTGGGAACGGAGCCAAGAAATTCAAACAAGCGATGGTTGAAGGCCTCGGGGTTCTCGAGGTTGCTCAGGTGCGCGGCGCCGGGAATGATCTCGAGACGCGAGCCGCGGATTTTTTTATGCATGGCCCGCGCCGCATCGGGCGGCGTGGTTTGGTCTTTTTCCCCCACCAAAATCAGGACCGGAACCCGGATCTTCTCCAGCGAGGCCGTCGTGTCGCTGCGCGCCGCGAGGGCGATCAGGGTTCCGGCGATGCCGCGCGGCGTGGTGGCCGCAACGATACCGCGGATCAAGGCCACCGCCTCGGGGCGGAGCTCGAAGCTTTCGGGCGCGAAGACGGCTTTCAGGAATCCCTCGGCGAAATGCGCGGAGCCCTTTTCTTTCACTTCCTTGACTTGGGCCGCCCGGCGGAGCTTGGCCTCGTCGGCGTCGGCTTCGCTGCGGGTGTCGCAGAGTGCGGCGGCGAGGAATCTTTCGGGGTTTCGCTCCAGGGCCCGCAGCGCGATGTAGCCGCCCATCGAGAGGCCCACGACGGCGACTTTCGCGATGGAAAGCCAGTCCAGGAGGCCGATCAGGTCGTCGACGTGGCCCTCCAGCGTGTACTGCCCGTCTCCCGGGTCGCTGGCGCCGAGACCTTGCAGATCGTAAGCGACGGCGCGGAGGCCCGCGGGAAGCGCCTCGAGCTGCGGGCGCCACATGGCGTGGCTGAAGGGAAAGCCGTGGAGGAAGACGACGGGGAGGCCCTGCGGGTCTCCCGACTCTTGGACGAAGAGCTTGCGGCCGTTAATGATCGTGTCCATGGGCGCCGTGGGCGTGGCCGTGGGCCACTTCCTGCTCGGTAGCTTCGCGCGCGTCGACGATCTCGACTTTGAAGGTGAGGTCGACGCCCGCGAGGGGGTGGTTGCCGTCGAGGATCACGTTTTTGTCGTCGAGGTCGGCGACGGTCATGGGAGGGCCGCCTGGGGCGTTGCCCACTTGAAACTTGTCGCCGATCTGGATCTCTTTCACCGGAAATTTGTCGCGCGGCACCTGCAGCACGAGGCTCTCGTCGCGCTCGCCGTAAGCCTGGCCGTGGGGCACGTGGAGAGTCTTCTTGTCGCCTTTTTTCAGGCCGCCCATCTGGGCCTCGAGTCCCGGAATCATTTGCCCTACCCCTTCCATGAAGGTGAAGGGCTCGCCGTCCTCGGTAGAATCGATCAGATTGCCGTTGGGATCGGTCAGGGCGTAGTGGAAGGAAACAACTCGGGGTTTGGACATGTTTTTCTCCTTGGCCCCGAAGCCTAGTCGACTTATCTTCGCGAAATCCAGTGTTTTTCCGGAAACGGCCTGAGATTTCTGTAACCGGTGCGGGGGCGCCGGCGTCTGATGGGCCACCGGAGAAATCTTAATTCTCTGCCAAGGAGGCCGACCATGCATGCCACGAAGCTGACCATCCCGCGCGCCCTCGGCGCCCTCATCCTGACCCTCGGCGCCGTTTCCGCCCAAGCGCTCGAGGCCCCCAAGATGAAGTACCAGGGCTTGGACAAAAACAAGGACGGCGTGATCATCCGCCAGGAGTGGCGCGGCAGCAGCCGCTCCTTCCGGAACCAGGACTGGAACAACGACGGCGTCCTTTCCGGCGTCGAGCTTCAGGTCGGCGCCAAGCGCCCCGGCTCCTCATTCGAGACGACCTACCAGGCGCGCTTCGAGGAGCTGGACGTCAACAACGACGGCATCGTCGTCAAGGCCGAATGGCGCGGCAATGTCCGCGATTTCTACAAGCTGGACGACAACGGCGACAAGGTCCTCACCCTCGTGGAATTCTCCGACCGAGAGGACGAACGCCTCGATCGCTTCGACAACCTCGACAAGAACGGCGACGGAATCGTCTCCCGGGGCGAGTGGAAGGAGAGCCGCGAGCTCTTCGAGCGTTTCGACGACAATCGGGACGGCGCTTTGAGCCGGGCCGAGCTCTACCGCAAGCGCGAGTCCGGGGACCGCAGCTTCGCCGCCCTGGACGACAATCGCGACGGCATTATTTCCAAGACCGAATGGCGCGGCAAGAGTGAGGAGTTCAAGCGCATCGACGTCGACAGCAATGGCGTCATCACCGTCCTGGAGTATCGGCAGCGCGACACGGTCTACCGGCCGGTGACCAAATAGTCCCCAGCATTCGCTGGACCTGTCGGGGGGATTCTTTTAGTTTCCGGCCATGATCCCGAAACCCCCGCGGCTTTTCGTCCCCGGCGACCTGGACGGCTTCTTCGGCCTCTTCATCGACAATCTCCTGCAGCTGATGCTGATCGCCGTCTTCAGCACGGCGGTGGCCGGCCTGCCCGAAGACATGGTCACCCACCGCATCCTGCCGGGGGCGGCCGTTTCCATCCTCCTGGGCAACATTTTTTATTCCTGGCAGGCCTGGCGCCTGGCCAAGCGCAGCGGCCGGGACGACGTCACGGCCCTGCCTTACGGGATCAACACCCCCAGTCTGGTGGCCTTTCTCTTCCTGATCATGGGGCCGATCTATCAGGAGACCGAAAATCCGACCTTGGTCTGGCAGGTCGGCCTCTTCGCCTGCCTGCTGAGCGGCCTGCTGGAGACCGCGGGCGCCTTCTTCGGCGACTGGCTGCGGCGCCATACGCCCCGGGCGGCGCTGCTCTCCTCCTTGGCGGGCGTCGCGCTCACCTTCATCGCCCTGGGCTTCATCTTCCAGATCTTCGCCTCGCCCGCCGTCGCGATTTTGCCGATGATGCTGATCCTCTTCGCCTACGCGGCGAAGGTCAAGCTGCCCCTCGGGCTGCCCGGGGGCTTCGTCGCCGTGCTCTTGGGGGTGGGACTGGCCTGGCTGCTGCGTCTCTTGGGCTTCGACTATTTCCAGCCAGCGGCGGCTGGCTACAGCTTCGGCTTCCATCCGCCGCAGCCGGTGCCCGGCGACTTCGTCGCGATGCTCGGCAGCTCCTGGGGTTGGCGACACATGGCGGTCATCTTTCCCATGGCCCTGTTCAACTTGATCGGCTCGCTGCAAAATCTGGAGAGTGCCGAGGCGGCAGGCGATCGCTACGAGACGCGGCCCGCGCTGATCGCCAACGGCCTGTGCAGCGTCCTGGCCGCCTTCCTGGGCTCGGCCTTTCCCACGACGATCTACATCGGCCACCCCGGCTGGAAGGCGATGGGCGCGCGGATCGGCTACTCGCTGCTGAACGGGGCACTCATCACCCTGCTCTGCCTGTTCGGCGGGATCTCGCTGGTCCTGAGGTTCGTGCCCCTGGAGGCGACGTTGGGGATCCTGCTCTGGATCGGTTTGGTGATGACGGCCCAGGCCTTCCAGGAGGTGCCGCGGCGCCACGCCCTCGCCGTCGCGATGGGGCTCATCCCCTCCCTGGCCGCCTGGACGCTCATGGTGGTCGAGACCTCCCTGCAGAGGGCCGGGACGACGCTCCTCGCGGTCGCGCCCAAATTCGGCAACCAGCTCTTCATCCACGGCGTGATCGCGCTCAACCAGGGATTCCTGGTCAGCTCGATGATCCTGGCCTCCGTGGTCGTGTTTTTGGTCGAACGGGAATTCCGCAAGGCCGGCGCCTGGTGCGCGGCGGCCGCCGTCCTTGCGGCGGCAGGCCTCATCCACGCCTACGACCTGACGGCGCTGGGCGTGCAGAACCGCTTCGGTTGGGCCGCGGCGCCGGAGTTCGCCTGGGGCTACGGGCTGAGCGCGGCGGTCTTCCTGGCGGCGGCCTATTGGGTCAAGCCCGCGGCGGGCGGCGCGGGGGAGTGAGCGCGTGGCGAAACGGACGGTACGGCAAAAATCGCTGTGGGTCCCGGTCGGCGGAAAAGACCGCCTGCACCTGCGCCACATCTGGAAAAATTCCCAAGGCCCGCCCCTCTTCCTGCTCCACGGCTCCATCGAAAACGGCCGAGTCTTTTATTCCGAGGCCGGCAAGGGCCTCGCCCCCTACCTGGCCGAGCACGGCTACGACGTCTACGTCGGCGATCTGCGCGGCCGCGGCGCCTCCCGTCCCGCGACCGGCCGCCGTTCGCGCTACGGGCAGACCGAGCAGATCGCCGAGGATATCCCCGCGATGCTACGCGCCATTCGCGAACGGCGGGGCGGCGTCCCGCAACACTGGATTGCGCACAGTTGGGGCGGCGTCCTGTTGGCTTCCGCCTATGCGCGCTTCCCCGAGATAAGGCCCTGGGTGAAATCCCTCGCCTGCTTTGCGAGCAAGCGGCGCATCCGCGTCTTCAATTGGGAGAAATTCGTCAAGATCGACTTGTTTTGGAACTGGGGGGCGAGGCTCCTGGTGGGGCTCTACGGCTACCTGCCGATGAAGGAATTGCGCCTGGGCGCCGACAACGAGACCGCCCTTTCCCACCGGCAGAACCGCCTGTGGGTGAAGCCGAACTATCCATGGATCGACCCGGCGGACGGCTTCGACTACGCGGCGGCCCTGGCCGAGGCGACGCTGCCGCGGACCCTGCACCTCGTGGGCTGCGCCGACCGCAGTCTCGGACACCCGAGCGACGTGGAGGACTTCATCCAGGAGACGCATCCCGGCCGCTTCGAATACCGAATTTTGGGAAGGCGCTGGGGTAACCTCCACGACTACGGGCACATCGATATCCTGACGCACCCCGACGCGCGGGAAGATCATTTCCCCTGGCTATTGCATTGGTTGAAAGGCGAGGCCTTGCCTACTCGTCCAGGACGAAGGTGATCCAGCACTCGACGCGGTACTCGACGATCTTTTTCTTCTCCACCTTCGCCTTTTGGGCGACGACCTCCAAGCCGGTGATGCCGCGCAGGGTCTTGGCGGCGCGGGTGATGGCCTGGTTGACGGCGTCGTGGAAGCTTTCCTTGGAGGAAGCCACGATTTGGGTCTTGCGAGCGACGGCCATAGGAGTCTCCTTTCGAGGTTTTTGGAATGGGGAAATTATAGGAGTCCGGTGGCTAATTAAAAACCATTATTTTCGGTAGCCCGGTTACAAGGCAGAATTCGTCTTCGGAGCGCCGGAGAGCAGGCGCTTGGCGATCCCCACGACCATCGGCAGGATTGAGATGAAAATCACCACCAAGATAATCAGGTGGATCTTTTCCCCCCAGGGGCTGCGACCTAAAAAATACCCCAGCATCGTCATGGAAAGCACCCAGCCGATGCCGCCGAAGACGTTGAACATCACGAACCTGCGGTAGGACATGTCGGCCACGCCCGCGATGAAGGGCACGAAGGTCCGCATGATCGGCACGAAACGCGCCAGGATGATCGCCTTGCCCCCGTGTTTTTCGTAGAAGGCGTGGGCCTCGAGGGCGTATTTTTTCTTAAAGAAACGGTTGTCGGGCTTGTCGAAGATCTTGGGTCCCGTCTTGCGGCCCAGGAGAAAACCCACCTGGTCGCCGATCACCGCGGCGGCCATCAAGGTCAGGTTGACGGTCCAGATATTTAGAATGGGCTCGCCCCCGCTGAGCGAGCGAGAGCAAAGCACCCCGGCGGTCACCAAGAGCGAGTCGCCCGGCAGGAAAAAGCCCACCAAAAGCCCGGTCTCGGCGAAGACGATCGCGATCAGGACGGCCAGTCCGCCCGAGCGGATCAGGGCCTCGATGCCCTCGGGGGTGTGGAGGTTGGTGATCAGGTCGAAGAGCTCTTGCATGGGCCTGGGCTAGCACGCTTCGCCGCCCCGTCCAAGCAAAAGGCTCAAGGTTGGACCCGGGTGCGGAAGACCCAATCCCACAGCGGCGTGGTGACGCCGAAGTTCCCGTGGGGGTCCTGGAAGTGATGGCGCAGGTGGTGGGCCTTCCAGAATTTCATCAGGGGTCCACGGGCCGGGCCGAAGTGGGCCGAATAATGCACCCACTCGTAGAGGAAATAGCCGAGAAAAAGGCCGACTTCCATGAGGAGGCCCCGCGCCAGGCCGCCGCTTAGAACCGAGAAGAAAAGGACCTCCGCGGGGCCCAGAAGAAAGCCGATAAAGGGTGGGGCCAGGATCAGGTCTTGGGCCTCGACGTCCCGGTGATGGGCCAGGTGGAGGCCGGAGTGGAAGGTCTTCCAGGGCTCTCCGCCCCGCGTGCGGTGGAAGGAGAAGCGGTGCAGCAGGTATTCCACCAAGGTCCAGGCGAAGACTCCCAAGGTGATCCAGAGCAAGGCGGATTGCCAGGACCTTGTTTCTAAATACAGGGACCAGAGGACCAGGGCTATGCCCGCGGGGACGTAGATGGCGATCGTGACCCAGGGGTGGGGGAAGCGGGTGAAGAAGAGCTTTAAGGCCGGGTGCTGGAAGGGTTGGTAGGAGGACGTCCGTTTCATAGGCTTCTCTTGGGAAAAACGGAGTGCCATAGCTTTGTAACGGAAAGCGGTCCGGATGTAAATAACCTCTCGGTTACTTCTTTATGTGGAGTGCAAAATCCTCGTTGGGCTTGGAACGGGTCCTGTCCGGTCTGCACCCCCACCGTGCTCGCAGGCTGCGCGCGGTGGGGGGGGCCCGCCCGGCCACCCGTTCCAAGCCCAACGAGGATTTTGCAAATTATTAGAGTATTACTTGCGTGATTTTGCTTTGAAGGCGCTGTTTCCGGAGGACTACTTACGCTGATTGGCCGGTAAAATTGTCTTGCGCAATCGAATGTTTTTCGGCGTCACTTCAACCAATTCATCATCTTTAATGAACTCGATCGCCCGCTCCAAGGTCATGGGTAGGACCGGGGTCAGGACGACGTTCTCGTCCTTGCCGGCGGCCCGCATGTTGGTCAGCTTCTTTTCTTTGCAGGGATTCACGTTCAAGTCGTTGTCGCGGTTGTGCTCGCCGATGATCATCCCCTCGTAGACAGGGACGCCGGGGCCGATGAAGAGGACGCCGCGGGGCTCGAGGTGGAATAAGGCGTAAGGCACGCTCTCGCCCATCCGGTCGCAGACCAGCGAGCCGCTCACCCGGCTCTTGATCTCGCCGCGCAGGG
>JADYZQ010000182.1 GCA_020853015.1 Deltaproteobacteria bacterium | reverse complement strand
TCAAAGGAGAAAAATCTATGAGTCTTTGGAAAAAGTCTTTAACCTTTTTGGCGGTCGGCGCCTTGCTGGCGGGCTCGGCGTCCTTCCACGACGCCCTGGCCGCGAAGAAAAAAGCCGGGGCCGTGAAGGCCGCTCCGGCGACCGGCGACAACGCCAAGATCTCCTCCGACCCCGACGCGCCCACGGTCAAAGAGAACCGCCTCTTGAAGTGGGGCGCGGTCGACCCGCCCGATCGCGGCAAAAATCCCGAGTTTTTCTTCCGCGGTGTCTACGTCAACATGGAGGACATGTCGAAGGAAGGCAAAGGGAAGGATTTTTGGCGCCTGAACATCCTCCCCATCGAAGTGGTCGAGAACGAATACCGCAACATTACCATGGAACACTTCATGAACGGCATCAAGCTGCCGATGTACCTGCCCAAGAAACTGAAGGACCAGTTTAAGCCGGGCAGCGTCGTCGAAGTCCACCTGTTCTACACCACCAAGGAAGAGCAGGCGGTGGGTCATGCGAAGATGATCGCCTTCACCTACAACGAGCAGATCATTCCCTATCCCGCGGGACCCGCGTCTTACGTGAAGACCGGGGGCCTGGATCCGGAGCAGTACCTCAACGCCCTGAAGGGGATGGAGCTCTTCGGCAGCAACCCCAAGGATAGCGAGGTGAAGGTCGGCCTGGACGCCTTGGCCAGCAGCTCGCCCAGCGGCGAGGTGAAGACCCGCGCCGGCGCCCTGCTTTCCAGCATGTTCGGTGCCCAGCCCTCGGGCCAGGCCCTCTTGCCAGCGCCCAGCGCGGCCACGGCCGAGGCCCCGACGAAGGGCAAGAAGAAGAAATAGTTTTGCCTTTCGGCAAATAAAAACCCCGTTCCAAATCGGAACGGGGTTTTTTTTCGAGAATTTATTTTTAGCCTAAGGCGCCGGGGGTGAGGGGGCCTGCGGTATCCCCTGGAATTCCTCGGTGAACTGGCTCACCCGCCACTTTCCACCCTCTTGGCGGACCTTCACGAAGACCTTGCGGCCGCCGATGTCCTGGGCGTTGGAGTGCACCTCGAAGATGTAGCTCGCCTCGTCGGCGGCGCCGGCGGGGGGGGTGCTGGCCAGACGCACGTCGACCTGGGGCTTGTCGGAGGCGGGATCGGGGGCCACGCCTTGCAACAGGGACAGCTGCTGTTTCAGCTTGTCGGCGGCCAATCCGCTGCTCATCTCGGCGGCGGCCTTCGTATCCATCTTGACGTAGTAGGCCTCCATGAACTGCTTGGCCACCTGTTCGGACTCGTTTTTGGGCCCGCAGGCGCTCACGGTGAATGGGATCACCAGGCTCATCAGAAAGGCGCGTCGGGAATTGGCCGACATGGTTTCCTCCTCGTTTGGATTGTCCGGACGGCTGCGATCATCCATGCGAAAGCCAAGCCTCCCCGTAAATGACGGCCGTCATCAGTATGAAGATCTCGATAATAATCGGAGTCATCGCCTTAATCCAGGCAAAAGGCGTGAAGCCGCCGTCGACCTCCCGGCGGATGAAGGCATAGGCCACCACCGACTGGGCCGAGCCGATGTGGGTCCAGCAGCCGCCCGCCGCGTAGCCCGCGATCTGGGCCATGGCGAAGAGGTACAGGGTGCCCAGCTCAAGCCCGTGCAGGGCCCGGCTGGCGAAATCGGCGACGATGTTGTTGTCGAGGATGGCCGAAAGGAAGGCCGCGCCGGTGAATTGGAGATAAGCGAGGGCCGCCACGCCCAGCGAGTTGATTCCGGCATGCAAGAGCTCGGAGAGTTGGGCGAAGAAGCCGGTCTTTTGCAGCAGGGTGATCGAGAAGAAGAGCGGCAGCAAAAAGAGGTACTCTATGTACTCGTGCTTGGCGTCGTGCAGGGCCAGGCGCCGCATCCGGGTGAGGCGGTAGATCCCCGCGAAGGCGACCGCGAAGCCGGCGAAGGAGGCGTAAAACAGCGGGAAGTCGTGGTCGATCGCGTGCCATACCAAGAAGGCGACGAAGGGAATGAAGGCCAAGGCCCCGATCCACTGGGTCCTGACGCGCTGCCGGCGCATCGAGCGCAGCACGCCCTGGATGTGGCGGGCGCTGGCGTCCTTACTGTCGTGATGCCCCGCGACCTCGTGCTGGTAATGCAGGTCCAGGTCCTCGGCGAGGTTTTCGGCGACGTAGAGGCCCAACAATTTTTTGCGCGCCTCGGCCGGGATGCCCTCGCGGATCAAGGCCGCGCCCAAGGGCTCGCCCTCGTGGAGGCGGCGATCGACGGCGGGGTGCTTGTCGCCGAGGACGTCCTTGTGGAAGTCGACGAACTCGGCGGCGATCAGGACCTGCCCGTGCCGCAGGGCCTGCAGGAAGCGCACGTCGGCGGTGTGCAGGTCGAGGATGTCGAGCTTTTGCGTGTCGACCACCTTGCCCTTCAGGCGCTTGCGCACGTTGAAGTAGACGATCAGGTAGCTGCCGACCGCGACCGGCAGGCAGTAGCGCAGGAAGAAGGCGTTGTCCAAGTGGGGGTGGAGGTTGGCCTTCATGATCAGGTTGGGCGGCTCGCCGTAGGCCAGCCACATCCCGCAGACCGTGGTCACGATGGTGGAAACCATCACCGCGTAGAGCACGGCCTCGTCCTTCACCTTCGCCAAAAACAGGATGAGCACCATGACGCGGATCATCAGGCCGATCATCGAGACGCCGTCGAGGATGCCGGAGGCGAAGGCGACGATGGCGGTGAGGATGGCGATGGTCGGCGCGACCTTGCCGCGGTTCTTTTGCAGGACCGAGAAGCTGATCGTCTCGAGCAGGCGGGTCTGGGCGATGGCCGCGACGAAGAGGGTCAGGCCCAGGATGAAGAGCATGGTGTCGGCGTGGATCAGCTCGTTTAGGCCGTGGAGGCTGAGTAGCCAGTGCTTGAGGAAGGCCGTCAGCGCGGAGACGCCCTCGGCTTGCAGGCCCCGGCGCAGGTGGGAGTTCGGCCACCAGAGGTTCCAGAAGGTGGCGAAGATGACCAGCCCCGCCCCGTAGGTGACGGCGTTCTTGTCGATCCGGTAGCGGATCGAACCGAAGACGAAGAGGCTGATCACGGTAAGGAAGACCTCGGCCGCGACCAGGCCGGGCGGCAGTGCCACTTGGCGGCCCAAAAAGTAGACGCCGACCGCGAGGATGAGGCATCCGAGCAGGAATTTTTTTGAGGAGATCTCGACGAGGTTATTGGCGTTGCCCTTGGCGTTTTCCATGATAAAAAATCACAAGACCCGGCGGTAATCTTCGATCTCTTTTTCCCACACCTTGACCCCGCAGAAGCGCTCGCCCTCGGGGCAGATCGGCTTCACGCCCGCGTGCTTGCGGATGTAACAGGGGGCCAGGATGTGGCGTACCAAGGAGGGATGCACGTTTTTCACGGCCTTCAGCTCGTCCATCGTCGCGTAGAAGATCTCCTCCTGCGCCGTGTAGCACGCACGGGTGTGCCACTTGTGGTGCAGGTTGAGCAGATCCCCCGATTCTTCGAAGCGGATCGGGAAGGCGTTGGGGAGCAGGTAGAGCGCGAATTCTTTTTTGAGGCCCATGTCGAGCAGGCGGTTGATCGCCGCGAAGCTCGCGTCCATCGAGGCGCGGTAGAGCTCGAGCGCGGCCTCGTTTTCGCGGACCAGCAGGGGGACGATGTAGTCGGGGCGCCCGGTGTAGTGCGCCTCGAGCAGGGGCCGCGAGGCCGGCGTCATGCGGTGGCGCTGGTCCTGGGAGTCGGCCGTGTGGCTGATCTTCTTCCGGAAGGTGTAGTGCACGTGGAACAGCGTCCGCGAGAGCTTGGAGAGGGTGTTGACGTTGAGCGTGTCGGCCAAGAAGCGGTTTTGCGCGGGATTCAAGACGGCCTCGATGGCCTGCTCGTCGCCGAGCTGGGCGCGGGTCACGCCCAGGACCGAGCGCACCGACTGCGCGAGGGTCTGCGGGGCGTGCGCCTTGTAGTCGACCAAGGCGGCATAGCGGCCCTCGAGCGAGGCGTCGAACTCGCGCAAATAATTTTCGCGCACCGGCGCCTTGTCTTGGAAGGACTGCATCCAGCGGTACTCCGGCGTCTGCTCCGGCGGCAACGGGTCGGAGAGCTCGCGGGCGAACTCGGGGTCGAGCTCGAGGACGGCCTCGACCATCTGCGCGACGACCTGACGCTGCTCCCAGGGCGTGTCGTAGCAGTCCATCAGGCGATGGTAGCGCATCAGCGTCAAGGCGGAGACCGTGTGATAGAGGTAGGCGTGGGTCGCCACCGGCAGGACGTAGCGCGCGACCTCGTAGGCCTTTTTCTTCAGGACCGGCTCGTAGCGGTCGAGGTATTTTCGCCGGACCGGGAAGATCTGGAAATACTCCTCCTGCACGCGGGGCAAGAGCAGCTCGATCAGTTTCTCGTAATCCGCCATCTGCGCGGCGACGGCGCCTTCGTAGACGCGCTGCTGGGCCTCGTCCGTCGGCGGGACGGTGTAGCGGCCGCGCGCGACCTTGACGTAGCGCTGCGAGACCTGCTCGCTGTTGTAATAGGGGTGCGAGTGCAGGAAGGACCAGATGAACTGCCGCGAGACGTTTTCCAGCGAGAAGACGAAGTGGGCGTGCTGCCGCGTGGTCAGGTGGCCGGCCTCGCGGGTGCTGGCGGCGATCTTGTCGCGCAGGGCGCGGGCCTTCTCGTCTTTATTGACGTCGGGCACCCGGATCACCCCCTTGGCCGAGTAGCAGGTGCGCGCGGTCGCGACCGCAAGGTCGTAGGGATCGCGGATGACGGCCTCAAGCGTCACTTTGGGGGGAGGAGAGGACAGGGTCTCCATGAACGGGATCTCCTGCGCCTAGGACTAGGCAATTTACCGGGGGGCGTCAACGCCATATTTCCCGGGATTTTCGAAAAATCCCGCGTCTTTTCAATATCTGTGGATAAAGCGCCGCAGGGCCGCGATGCCGGCGCGCAGCTCGGGCTCTTGGGCGAGAAAGGAGAGGACGAGGTGGGTCCCGGACTCGTCGTCGTAGAAGTAGCCGGGGTGGAGGAAGACGCCTTCTTCCTCCATTAGGCGGATCACGAAGCCTTCTTCGTCGAAGGGCATCTCCTTGGCCACCGAGAGGGTGAGATAGAAGCCGCCCTGGGGCGGGACGAAGCGCAGGGCCGATTCCTCCTGCAACAAGGCGACGGCCAGGTCGCGGCGACGGCGGACCTCGCGGCGGTAATCCGCCAGGAAAGGCGCGCCCTCGGCGAAGAGAGCCGGCAGGGCCTCTTGAATGGGAATGTGACAGGAAAGGAAGGTGTCCGCGATCGTCTCGAGGCGGTCCAAGGCCGGCGCGACCCGCGCGGCCTCGCCGCTCAGCGCGATCCAGCTGAGCTTGAGGCCGGGGAGGGCGAACATCTTGGAGAGGCCGTTCAGGGTGAAGCAGAGTTTGGGTCTTTGCAGGGCCATGGGCCGGGGGAAAGAGGCCGGGCCGAAGTAAAATTCGGAAAAGACCTCGTCGCAGATCAGCGGGAGGTCTTTGGCGTCGGCCCAGGCGACCAGCCGAGCGACCTCTTCGCGCGAGGCGACGGCGCCCGTGGGGTTGTTGGGCGAGACTAGGATCACGGCGCGGCTGCGGGCGTCGGCGCGGCGCTCGATGTCTTCGAAGTCGATGCCCCAGGCGCGGTCCTCGCGCAGGGCGTAGTGACGCAGCTCCACCTGGGCCAGCTCGGCGATGGCGTCGAAGAGCGGATAGGCCGGAACGGGCGCGAGCAGGTTGTCGCCCGGACCGGCGAGCAGCGAGAAGAGGTGGAAGAAGGACTCGCTGGTGCCGGAGGTGAGGATCAGGTGTTCGGGGTCCAACGCGGCGCCCTGCCGGGCATAATAGCCCGCGATGGCCTCTCGGGCCTGCGGCAGGCCCTTGGGGTGGGGGCGGTAGTCCTGTCGTCGGAAGTAATCGCGATATGCCCTTTCGAGAATTTCGCCCGGGAAGTGGAAGCCTTGGTCGTTGGGATTGCCGGCGTAGAGGCGGAGGATCCGCTTGCCGGCCGCGGTCAGGCGGCGGTGAGTTTGTTCGATGGGGTTGAGCTGCTGTGCCACGTCCGTAGGGGCCGTTCGCGAACGGCGTCGGTAATTATTTCAACAGGTGCTTCAGGGCCTCTTTCAACCCCGGATACTGAAACTTAAACCCCGCCTTCTCCAACTTCGCCGGCACGGCGCGGGCGCTGGACAGCAGGAGCGCGTCGGCCATCTCGCCGATCAGCATCCGCGCGGTGGAGGCGGGCAGGGGGAAGCAGGTCGGGCGCCACAGCACCCGTCCCAGGGTCTTGGTAAATTCTTTGTTGGTGACGGGGTCCGGGGCGACGACGTTGACCGGGCCGCGCAGGGTCTCGTTTTGGATGGCGAAGTCGAAGGCGTTGACGACGTCGTCCAAGGCGATCCAGCTCCAATACTGTTGACCGCTGCCGATGACGCCGCCCAGTCCGAGCTTGAAAGGCAACAGCATTTTTTTGAGCGCCCCGCCCTCGGGACTGAGAATCACGCCGATCCGGAGGTTGACCGTGCGGATGCCGGCTTTGGCCGCGAGCTCGGAGCCCTCTTCCCAGGCCTGGCAGACCTCGGCCAAGAAACCCTCGCCCGGAGGGCTGGCCTCGGTGAGGGGTTCGTCGCCCCGCGAACCGTAGAAGCCGACGGCCGAGGCGCAGATCAAGGCCTTGGGTTTGTTCTCGAGGTGGGCCAGGGCGTCGGCCAAGGCGCGGGTGCCGTTGACGCGGCTGTCGCGGATCTTGCGCTTGCGGGTTTCGTTCCAGCGGCCGGAGGCGATGTTCTCGCCCGCGAGGTGGACGACCACTTCGGGCTTCAAATCCGCGAGGCCGGTCTTGTCGACGCTGCCGCCCTCGGGGTTCCAGTAGGCCTCGCCGCGCGAGGCGTTAGCCGGGCGCCGGACGAGGCGGCTAATGCTGTGGCCTTGGGCGCTAAGGCGCGCGCTGAGCGCGGTGCCCACCAAACCGCCGGCGCCCGTGATCAAAATTCTCATATATTCTTCCCTTTGTTCCGAGGTCGAACCGCGTCCCTTATCCAAAAACCCCCCTTCCGACGCAAGGAAAATTAGTCGCGGCGGCCCTTGCCGGCGACCTTGGAGAGAAGGCGGCGAAGGCCCGTCCAGAGGCGGTTTTTCACGGCGACGGCGGCGGGCGGGGACGCGAGGCGGGGCCCGCCGGTCTCCGTATCTGAGACCTTCCCCAGGACGCCGATGGCCACGTCGCCGTCGGAGTAATACCAGTCTCCTTCCCCGTTGCGCCCGTTCAGCGTGGGGCCGATGCCGGATACGGAATGCCGGGATTCGAGTCGCCCCGCCGCCTGCAGATCCGCCATCAGGCGGTCCCGCTCGGCGTCCACGTCGGGGGCGATGTGGTGGAGGATCTGACCCGTGTAATGGCTGAACCCGATGCCGACGTCGAAGGTCGCGGCGCCGATCCAGAAGGGACGGCCGGGGATCCCCAGCGCGTCGGCGCGCCAGAAACGGACGTGGTGGCGCCGCTTCAAGGTGCGGCCCGCCACCTTCTCGAAGGCCAGGTCTTCTTTGCGGTCGAAGAGATAGAGGTGGCTGATGGGGGCCTGAGGATAGGGCTTTTTCAGGGCCAGCGTCTCCGCCATGCCCCAGAGGCTTTGCAGGCGCAGGGGATCGGCGGGGAGCCATTCCGCCGCGGCGAGGGCCTGCTGGAGCTCGACCTCGTCCCCGATCAGTCCGACGTTGAGCGGGTCGCCCGGCAGTCCTTCCTTGGTGCGCGTCACGGCGGGCGAGGCGGACATCGCGGGCTGCGCGGCATAGTGCCGCCAGAACAATGGCAGGAAGAAATAGGCCAGGAGCCCATAGGCGAGGATGACGAGGACGAAGAGGATCAGCATGGTATTGGTTCAAGACATAAAAAAACCCGCCCCGGGGAACGGGACGGGTTTTGAAAAAACGCGTCAGGGCTTACCAGCGACCGCCGCCACCGCCGCCGCGGGAACCGCGATCGCGACCGCCGCCACCGCCGCCCCCACCACCGCCGAAGCGCCGGCCACCGCCGCCGCCCCCGCCACCGCCGCCGAAACCACCGCCACCGCCGCCGCTGCGGGGGGCCATGGGGCGGGCTTCGTTGACCTTCAGGGTGCGTCCGCCGACATCTTTGCCGTTCAGGGCGTTGATCGCCGCCTCGGCCTCGCCGTCGTTTTCCATCTCGACGAAACCGAAGCCTTTGGATTGGCCCGAAAATTTGTCTTTGATGACCTTCGCGGAAAGGACCGCGCCATAGGGGGCGGCCAGTTCATTCAATTGAGCGTCGTCGACCGAGTAGGGAAGACTGCCCACATAGAGTTTCTTGCTCATTAGAGAGCTCCTTTGTGAAAAAAGGGGTTTTGGTTCGGCATCTTTCTCTGAATGGGGCTAGGAAAGAAACGGTAGGCCCGAAAAACAGGTGGGTCGACTGCCAATCCAGCAACTCATTAGGGT
>JADYZQ010000181.1 GCA_020853015.1 Deltaproteobacteria bacterium | reverse complement strand
GAGCTTACCTATAAAGACCTCAAGTTCGCCTGCACCGGGGTGGCCGAGTCTAAAGAGGACCCGCGTTGGGGAAAATATTCCACCAAGCTCATGTTCACGACCGGCGGGCGGGCCTACGTCTCTTATATTCAACTCAGCGTCAAAGACGCCCAGGGCAACCTCGTCTTCGAGACCGACTGCGACGCGCCATGGATCGTCGTCGACCTCAAACCCGGCAAATACTCCCTCACCGCCACCGCCGTGAAAAAATACACCAAGACGGCCAACCTCACCGTCGGGGGTGGCAAACAAACCGAATTGGCGATAAGATTTCCCGAAATTTCGGGCGATATGTAGCTTTCGGCAAAAAGCCATTGACACCTGCGGACCGACGAAATAAGGCTCCGGCAATTTGACGCGATTCAGCCGCGCAAAGGGAGATTTCTAAGGAGAGACGAGTGCAGGTCAAGCCCTGGCAAGAAATGAAAAAGAAAAAGAAGGCGATGGAACGGATTTTCAAAAACCTCCCACGGTAGCGGGAGGTTTTTTTTTATCCGCCCGGGCCTTCCGCGGGACGAGCATGGCAAACACCTCGGAAAAAATCTTGATGGACGACTCGCAACTCGAGGCCGTGCTGCAGCGCCTGGCCTCCCAGGTCGCCGAACGGCAGGGGAGCGACGGCGCCTATAAGATCGTCGGCATCCATACCCGCGGCGTGCCCATCGCCAAGCGGCTGGCGGCCTTGCTCAAAAGCCCCGAGCCCATCGGCATCCTGGACATCAACCTGTACCGCGACGACCTGAGCACCGTGGCCGACATGCCCGTCGTCAAAGAGACCGTCCTGCCCTTTCCGGTGGACGGGGCGAGGGTACTCCTGGTCGACGACGTCCTCTATACCGGCCGGACCGTGCGCGCGGCCCTGGACGCCCTCTTCGACCTGGGGCGCCCCAAGAAGGTCGAGTTGCTGGCCCTGGTCGACCGCGGCGGGCGGGAGATCCCGCTGCAAGCCGACCTCTGCGGCAAGACCATGCAAGTCCCCGATGACGAGGTCGTCAAGGTGCGGCTGAAAGAGACCGACGGCCAAGATCAAGTCGTGATCGCGAAACTGTAAAGGCAATATGTCGCTGAAGACCCCACATATCCTGAGCATGTCGGACCTAAGCCGGGAAGAGATCGAGTTCATCTTCCAAACCACCGACACCTTCCGCGAGGTCGGCGGCCGCGCGATCAAGAAGGTCCCCGCACTGCGCGGCAAGACCGTGATCAACCTCTTTTTCGAGAATTCGACCCGCACCCGCACCAGCTTCGAGATCGCCGGCAAGCGCCTCTCCGCCGACGTCATCAATATTTCCAAGTCCTCTTCCTCGGCAACCAAGGGGGAGACCCTGCTGGATACGGCCAAAAACCTGGTGGCCATGTCGCCCGACATCCTCGTCGTGCGCCACCCCTCGGCGGGGGCGCCCCACGCGGTGGCCGGGATCCTCCAGCGCGCCCGCATCATCAACGCGGGCGACGGCGCCCACGAGCACCCGACCCAGGCCCTGCTCGACCTGCTCACCATCCGCGACCATAAAAAGAAGATCGAGGGCTTGCGCGTCGGCATCGTCGGCGATATCGCGCATTCCCGGGTCGCCCGCTCCAACATCCGCGGCCTCAAGACCTTCGGTGCCAAGGTCACCGTGGTGGGGCCGAAGAGCATGATCCCCGCCGGCATCGCGGCGCTGGGGGTCGACGTGAGCTACGACCTGGCCGAAGTGCTGCCCGACTTCGACGTGATCATGATGCTGCGGATCCAAAGCGAGCGCCTCGACGGGATGCCCTTTCCCAGCCTGCGCGAGTATTCCCGATTCTACGGCTTAAACCCGCAGCTCTTGAGGCGGGCCAAGCCCGGCGTCGTCATCATGCACCCCGGGCCCGTCAACCGCGGCGTGGAGATCTCGCCCGAGGTCGCCGACGGACCTTACTCCCTGATCCTCGACCAGGTGAAGAATGGGGTGGCGGTTCGGATGGCCTTGTTGTACCTGCTCGCCGGCGAAATCGAGAACGTGAAGAGCGAATAAGGATAAAGAGTGAAGAGCGAAGCCTATTTCATCAAGAACGCGAGAATCTTCGACCCGACGCTGGGCCTCGACCAAGCCGGGGACGTCCTGCTGCGCGACGGCAAGATCGAGGCCTTGGGCGCGGGGCTCAAGCCCCAGGGCGATTTCAAGACGATCGAAGGGAAGGGCAAGGTCCTGGTACCCGGCTTCGTCGACCTGCACACCCACCTGCGCGAGCCCGGCTTCGAGCACAAAGAGACCGTCGAGACCGGCACCCGCTCGGCGGCCGCCGGCGGTTTCACCACCATCTGCTGCATGGCCAACACCAACCCGGTCAACGACAACGCCGCGGTCACCGAATACATCCTGAACAAGGCCCGCGAGAAGGCCAGCGTCCGCGTCCTGCCGATCGGCGCGATCAGCAAAGGCCTGCAGGGAAAAGAGTTGGCCGAGATCGGCGAGCTGAAGCAGGCCGGCTGCGTCGGCGTCTCCGACGACGGGATGACCGTGATGGACAGCCGGCTGATGCGCCTCGCCATGGACTACGCCCGGGGCTTCGACCTGCCGGTGCTCACGCATTCCGTAGACGCCGAGTTGGCGCGCGGCGCCGCCATGCACGAGGGCGAAGTCAGCTGCCGCCTGGGCCTCAAGGGCATGCCCGCCGAGGCTGAGGACATCATCGTCGCCCGGGATATCTATTTAAGCCGCCTGACCGGCGGCCGCCTCCACGTCGCCCACGTCAGCACCCTGGGCAGCGTCGAGCTGATCCGCCAGGCCAAGCGCGCGGGGCTGCCCGTGACGGGCGAGGCGGCGCCGCACCACTTCACCTTGACCGATCAAGCCTGCGAGGGCTACGACACGCACGCCAAGATGTGCCCGCCGCTGCGCGGCGAGGAACACCGCCGGGCGGTCGTCGCGGGTCTGGCCGACGGCACCCTCGACTGCATTGCGACCGACCACGCCCCGCACGCGACCGTCGACAAGGAGACCGAGTTCGACCAAGCCGCCTTCGGCATCCTGGGTTTCGAGACGGCCTTGCCGCTTTCCCTGCGCCTGGTCGAGCAGAAGGCGATCAGCCTGGCGCGGATGGTCGAGGCCCTCACCGCCAAGCCGCTGGCGGTCTTGCGCCGGCCCTACCAGGGGCTTAAAGTG
>JADYZQ010000180.1 GCA_020853015.1 Deltaproteobacteria bacterium | reverse complement strand
CGACCAAGGTGATCGCCGGTTGGGTAAATTGCGTCGCGAAGAGCAGGCCCTTCGGAGCGCGGAAGGTGAAGCTGTCGCTGGTCTCGCCGATCTCGGCGAAGAGCGGCACGGACTTGCGCACCGACTTACCGTCTTCCATCACAACGATCTCTTGGCGCAGGGCGCGCAGGTTTTCGCGGATCCTCGCCCCCTTCGGCCCGCCGAAGTGGATGGTGAGCTCCTTGGGGTTGTTCCGGACGATGTCCAGGATCGAGAAACCCAAGGTCTCGCGGGTGTGCGCGTCGGCCTTGTCCCAGATCGCCTTGGCGACGGGCGAGCTGTCGTAGAGCTCCATACCCATGCCGGGCTCGGCGGAACCCTGGCCGGTGAAGACGTAAGCGGTCTTCGGGGCCTCGACCTCGGCCGTGGCCTTGAGGACGGTCGCGCCGTCCTGGTTGACGGTCTCGACCTCGAGGACCTGACGGCCCTCGCGCATCCCGATCTGGCGTACCTGGGTGCTGAGCGTGTCGCCCGGCTTCACCATCCCTTGGAACTGCGCCTCGTAGGCGACGACTCGTTCGGGGCGGTTCTTCGCGACGTGGGTCTCGACGACGCGGCGGCCGTTGGCGGAGGTCCACATCCCGTGGGTGATCGTCGTCGGCAGCTCGGCCAAGTCGGCGATGTAGGGATTGACGTGGATGGGGTTCAAGTCGCGCGAGGCGACGGCGTAGCCCTGGTTGTCCTTGGGTGCCGTCACGACATCGGCCTCGGCCAGGAGATTCCTCGGGCCGGCCAGGGGCTGCATGGCGTCGGCCGGCTCGCCGTGGCGCTCGAGATAGGCCCGGGCCTCGTTGCCCGAGACGTCGTGCCGCGCATAGGCGACGCTCCCGACGCGGGCGCCGTTGCGAAACACCACGCCGGACGAGGTGGTCGTCGCGAGCTTGTCCTTGCCCGCGAAGAGGTCGAAGTGCTCGACCTCGAAGGTAAGCCGGTCGCCGGGCCTCAGCTCGACGCCCTCTTCCAGCTCGATCCAGGGCTTGGAACGCAGCACCGCGATCGCCTCCGGCCCGTCCAGGTTCACCGTGCGCCGTTCCAGGCGGTCGTGGAAGGAATCGCTCTCGAATCCGAAGCGGCCCCGAATGAAGAATTGGCTCTTCAGCTCGACCGCGGGCTTGCCGTCCCGGCTGAGGGTGCCTTGCACGGTCACGCGCTTGCCGCCCTCCAGGTTGCGCACCTCGAGGATGCGCATCGCGGTATCGACCTTGTCGCCCTCCTGGAAGGGACGCGGGTCGAGGACGCGGAAGCCGTTGCTCAAGTGCAAGAGGCGGAAGATGTTCCCGTCGATGCTCTTCGGGAAGATCGTCTTGATGAGCGGCTCCCAGGCGGCCACGATCGCGAGGTCGAGCGGGGCCTGCAGCTTTTCCTGCCCGCGATCGGTGAAGGCCTCTTGGCGGTTGCCGATGGCGCGGGTGAAGGCCCGAATGTCCTCGCGGGTGACCCGATAGCTCGAGGTGAAGCTTTGCGTGACCTGCAGGTCGTCGATCTTCGCCTCGCCGAACCAGAGCTGGGCGTAGAAGTCCTTAATGCGCTCGTTTTTCCCGTCCATGACCTCGTGGATCGGGGCGTAGCCCTGCTTGGGGTTGTAACGGTAATAGAGCTCCAGCGGAACCACCGCCGCCGGGGAGTCGGCCGTCGCGGGCTTGGGGTGGTTGACGCGGACGACGAGAATGCTCTCCTGGCGCTCGATCTCGACCGCGGGCGTGCCCTCGGGGATGCCCGGGACCTTCATCATCGGGTCGTGGATCTTGAGGGAACGGTACTCCTTGCCCTCGGCGTCGTAGGCGACCTCGACCCTTTGGCCGGGGCGGGGCCGCAGCAATGGTTCGAGAGGATTGGGGACCTTGTCCTTGCCCTGCACCACGTGGGGCGAGGTCAAGAGGGCCCGCAGCCAGGAGTACTCCCCGCCGGCCAGAAACTCCCGCCACTTCTTCCCCTCGGGCAGGGTCTCGATCCCCGCCGGGATCTCCGCGGTCGTGCGCACGACGCCCTCCGTCTCGGAGGGATGGACACGGATCTCGACGCCGGGCAGGTCCCGGCCGCCGATCTTTTCGATCTTGGGTCCGCCCAGGTATTCCACCTGGGGGATGGCCTCGAGGTTGGGGTAGCGGGCCTTCAAGACCTCAATCATCCCGTCATTGATGCCGCCCAGGATCTCGCCGATCGGCTCGTTGGCCTTCGTCGTATATCGGACGGCCACGGGGCCTTGGAGGATGGCGACGCGCTGGACGTCTTTGCCCGGGACGGCGGCTAAATCTTCAGACTGCCAGAGGGAATCCTTCTTAAACCATATTTTTAGGTCTTTATCGATAACTGGTATAAAATTAACGGGTTTTCCAGGACGTTTCGCAAGGTTTAGGAAGTAGTCCACGTCCTCGGAGGCGAGCAGGCGCTCCTGGGCCTTCGGGTAGCGCGCGAAGAATTCCTGCAGGAAGGCGACCGGATCGGCCTCCAGTTGCTTGGGCGATTGGACGAAGGCCGTCGAGTCGCCGGAGCGGTGGAAGCGCTCCTCGGTGCGGACCAGGAAGTCATAGACCCGGTCGCGGAAGGTGACGTCGATCCAGCGCCCGCCCTCGCCTCCGGGCACGTGCATCAGCTCGACCATGCGCCGGGCGACTTCCATATAGGTCATCTCTTCCAGGTCCGCGACGCGGCCGTCGGTCTTCTTGCCGAAGTAGACCTTTTGGTAGTCCCGGTTCAGCTCCGCGATGATCGTGGCCTTGTCGGCCAAGATCGCCGCCTCGGCCTCCACCGGCGCTTTATTGAAGTATTTCGCATCGTACTTGGCCCAGAGGGCCACGCCTCGGGTGTCGAGCTTGTGGATGGGCTCGCCCAGCTCGGAGACGACGGTGCGCACGCCGCCCACCGGGCCTTCGTAGCTGCCCTCCCAGGCCTTCTCGTTGGGGATGCCGGGGGCCTGGGCGATCAACTCCTTCGCCTCCGGCGAGGTCGAGGCCTCCCGCGAGGCCATCACGCGCGAGGCGACCAGGACGGCGTCAAAGGGCATGGCGGGCATGCCGAATTCGCGGCTCCACTCGCCGGTCATGTAGGGCAAGGCGTCCTTCGCGTCGCCGAAGCCGCTGCCCGCCACCAGGGTCAGGTTGGGCAGGCGGCGCATCGCCGCATAGGTCTGCAGGAT